>JAJTFM010000064.1 GCA_021298575.1 Saprospiraceae bacterium
AACAATGTTTCCCGAAATTCCGGAGGGAGTTGATGCAGGGTAAACAACCTTCTGCAGGCGGATGCTCTGAAGGGCAGGTGCAAGCGCCAGATAGGCCCACATGCGTTCTACTTGTCCGGGAGTAAACCGATCCCGACAGGGCCTCGGTTCAGCATAAGACATGTAATTTCTGAAAACTTCCAAAGGAATACCCGTGGGTGAGACTGATTGCGAACAGTCGGTGTTAACAGTTATGTTCTTAGGAGAAACAGGGGTGTCGCACACATAATCGCCGCAACAATAACAATCTGGCTCACTATTCTGGCACAATCCTCCTGTCTCCATACACTCCCCGGGGTCTGACCCGGTAAATATGTGCGACAGGCCTAAGCAGTGTCCCACCTCATGCACTACCATCTCCGACTGGCTGGCGGGTAAAGAGCTGTAGGCCCCTGAAACGGCACAGTAGGTGTTCGGTATGGAATAGGCATAGCCTGATGGGGCGCTATTACCACCTCCGTCGAATATATCCAGAGCATCTTGATGCAGATTCGAGACGCCATAATTAAATTCCGTAATCACCTGAAAAGGAGCACTGCATGGCTCCGTCAATCCGATAAAATATATGTCATGTTGGTTGTAGGCTCCATTCAGCCTTTCAAAAATACCCGCAGTTCTGGATGTTAAATCTACGTTATGTGTCCAAAGATTGTTTGGGGTTTGAAGGTAATTGATAAAGACCCTGACGTAGTATGGCCCGTCGTATTCAGTATGAGGGCCCTGTATTTGGTAAATTGGCACTTGCCCCGTTAAGCTGTTGCTAAAAACGAGGGCAAAAACTGAAAAAAACATCCGGTAAATGATTCTTTCCATGTTGTTTTATTTTTGTTTTCAGGAAGGTACACATTTTTCCGGCAGAAAACCGGATTAAGTTCTTTGAAATTTCTGAAAGAGAAAAATAGAGGGGAAATTTGTGTTTTCGACGCAAAAATATCCCTTTCCATGCGCCGAAGCACTCACAAAGATTTTTTCATTTTTTTCAACAGGTAATACCTGGAGTAAATAATGGTCAACTCAAAATGCGAGTATGCCTGATGGCGAGCCTGGTTCAAGCCTGTATTTGCAACGGACACAGCCGACTGGAGAGCCTGAGTGAATCCAGCGATGCTTGCAGGGCACTGAAAAAATCGAGTTTGTTGCAGCAGGCCAAGCGTTGGCTGTCAAATAAATGGACGGACTGGCAGACCTTTTACCTGCCCTTTGTGCGTAAACCTTCGGCCAACAATACCTTGTTTTTCCGGCTCCTTTTCAGGAGCATTGCCCGAAGCTCCTTTCTGCAGGCTCGGCTCAACCTGGAGCGCTGCTTTTTTAACCGCGGAGTTACGCAGAGTTATCTTTCTCTGCGTAACTCCGCGTCGTACTCTGCGTAACTCTGCGGTTAAGAGCACACAAACGCATCTACAGCCGAGCAAAGTATTTTGGATACACCCGTGGTGTCAAGCCAGTCCTGCTGACTCAGGCCGTGCAGGTGCTGCTGCATCAGCGCGGTTTTGGATATCCCCGGAGTACCTCCTGTACACGTTCTAAAAAAATATAAAAAAAACTCCGGAGGCTGATAGCCCCCGGAGTCAGGAATGAATATTTATTAGGTCAGCTGCGCTTAAGCAAGCTGCACGTTAACTGCATTCACGCCTTTTTTGCCCTTCTGTGTTTCGAATGTGACGGTGTCGCCCTGGCGAATATCGCCTACGACGCCACTCACGTGGACAAAAATCTCTTCGCCGGTGGAAGAGTCAATGATGAAACCAAAGCCTTTTGTGGTGTTGAAAAATTTTACTGTGCCAGTACGCATGAGAAAAAAGAAAAAAGTGATGTGGTATATACCAACCACGAAGGTACAACATTATTACCCAACTTTCGGATTTTAATTCTTTATTTTCAAAATAAATGTACAATTTGGTTAAATTTGACATCTTGTTAAGGATTTTAAAGGTAATCAGACCCGCTCGGCAACTCGCTGACTGCATTTTATATAGTAATTCCTGAGGCTTTACATCACATTGCGCGGTATATTTGCGAACTTGTTATGGGTACTGTACTGCGTATTTTCCTGTCCCGCGATGCTGCCGACGAGCAGACCGCCCTGGATTTGCAACGCCAGCTGGCGCTGTCATTGCAGCCTGCTGCTGTCGAATTCTGGGAGGGTAATCATGTGCCTCCTGAAGAATACAGAGCGCGCGCTGCTTCTTTCATCGAATCGGCGAACCTTTTTATAGCGCTCCTTTCCATGAATTTTGAGGACAAGGCCGAAACCCGGTTTGAGTGCGACTATGCCATCAAACAGCAACTGATCCGGCCCGGTCTTCAAATTGCAACGGTCCGCGCGCGTGCCTGCAATACGCCGGCCCGTATGAGATCGTTCCCTGAACTGCTTCCTTTGCCGGAGTCAATTGAAAATCTGAATATTGACCGCAACAGACAATTGCAGCGGGCTGCTGCTGTTGCCGTCCGTATCATTCATTCCGCTCCCGTTTCCAACGTTATTCCGGTCGGAAATATTGAACTGCCTTTCACTGTTGCCGATTTGCGCGAACGACTGCTGGCTCAAACGGACCGGATCAACCATGCACCGCTGCTGGCACTGCTGAAAAAACTCATTCAGGACGTATCCGCCAGAAGGCTGTCGCTCGATATTGAAGATGCTTTCAGGCACCTCAGGGAACAAATGCGCCTGTCTCGGGTGTCTGTTCCGGAAGTGGAAAGTGAAGCTGCACCTCTTCAGTCGGATCTCAGATATCTTGTCGAAAGTCTTTCCGAAGAACAGCTGGATCCCGATTGGCGCGGTATCTTCATCAGAGACTACTATCACTTTACTTCCGAAAGCCGCGATGAAAGTAAAGCGCCGCCATTTTTTGTGCCCGGCGACGATATTATCATTCCGGAATCACATTCATTCGCGGACGGAAATCAGACCGGACTCCTGTCGCCAGCTCAGAAGAATGACTTCCGAAGAAATCTGTTGCTGGCCCGGGATGCCCTGGCAGTCAAAAATCCGGCACTGGCTTTCTCCTGCTGCGATCAGGTAAGAAGGCAGATAGATGCCCAATCGGCCCAGTTATACGAGTACCTCCTGATTACCTGTATCCAGCAGGAAACACCCACCCGGGCTATGGAAACGGCTCTGGAGGGTAACGACCGTATTCTCCAGCATATTCTCCTGTTCGCAAGCCGTCTGCGCGATTATCAGGCAAAAGGCAAATGCCGGTCCTCGACAGCCTGGCATAATCTGGCTATTGCCTCCGAAAGTATCTCGGATGCCGCCCTGCGCCTCTACTATCATTTTCCCAACGATCCGATTCGTCATACGGGTAAACATGCCGAAGATGTGCCGGATAACCGACTGAAACTGCGTGTTATTCTCGAAAATACACTGAAGGTCTGCCGTATTGTTCATCCTTCCGAGGAACTGATTGAGGCTGCCATTATCGAATCATGTGGCGGAGGCAAGTACAACTGGCTTCAGAAAGTGGCGGTGGTTGACGGGCACTTTCAGTTCACCCCGATCGGACGTTATGATCTGCTGGGAGAAATTCAGGAGCTGATCTATATGCTCGAAAGTATGGAAGAGGAAATGGCAGGAAAGGTAGTCAAGAGCAAGGCCATGCTCCGTGAAGATTTGTTCTACAGCCTGCTTGCCAAAAGACAGATGCTCAGAAATCAGCTGGAAGAGGATGAAAGAAGGAACAGGCCATTTACAGATGTCAGGGAATCAATCATACGGTTTTCATACGCCTGTCTGCTGGGTGCCCATGTGTTCGGTGATACTGATCCGCTCGGTCACGGGAACTCGTTTTATCGCCTGGCGCTGGAATACCTGCTGCCGGGGCTCCTGAATGCGCCGCCCGAAACAGAAATGGCCACTGTCAGATGGTTCACGCTCAATGATAACGGTGATCTGATTCCTCACCCTGAATGTGCCGGATATGAATTCGATGCACTCGGCATAGTACACAAGATTGTCAGCGATGCAGCAGGGGAAAACGCATGGCTGAAAATTCAACCTAACCTGCACGAAACTGTTTATCTCGAGTTTATACGGGATACCGAAAAAAAATATGAAAAGGTTGTAAAGGGTTTTTCCTATACCGATTTCAGACAAATGAACGAGCTCGATGTACGCAGAATCCTGATTGATTGCCTGAGGAGACGTGTCGTTGCACAAAAAGCACGCCCCGAAAGAGGGATGGTTTTTCTGGAAGAAGCGCTCCGGGAACTTACAGGCGATGGATTGCTTACATGGCTGGCCCACAACCCGCACTTCCTCGCAGCCAACCCCGACAGTATCGCACTCGGCTTTGATGCCCACGGAGCACTGAAGTATATTCTTGATACCATGCAGACGTCAGGAGTGCCCGTATCTGAAGAGGATATCAGAGCGCAAATTGCGATAAATCTTTTTCACAAGAGAATTTTACCCGAATACGAAAAGATTAAAAGGGCTGACGACAGGCGCCGAACCGATGTGGAACTGCTGATATATGAGGCTGTCAGTAACTACAAACTGCATCCGGAAACCCGTTATCTGGACTTCGTGTGGCGCGAACTGACAGAAGAGGTTAAATTCAACTGGATAGATATATCTGAAAACGGAAGCGATTACAATGTAAGCCCCTCCGGTTTCGATGCTATCGCTGTGCTGAAGGCCTTGCACGATACACAACCCGCTCTCTACGATCTTGCCGAGGCCAGAGAGCGAATCGCCGACAGAAGGTATTCCGATCAGGTGAGGCTGTATCACAGGGAAATCAGTGAGTTTGCCGATGAGAATCTCGAACCCGAACGCAGAATTGCCATTGATATAATCCGCAATCTCAAGGGTATTTACCTGTACTACCCCAAGGCCGAATACCTCGAAATACCCTGGAATGAACTGTACGATAAGGCCGGTAAGCGCAGAATACGCTGGAATTCCGCTTTCCTCGGATTTATCCCAACCAATACGGACCATCACGAAAACCACAAATATCACTTCAACCTTAAATTTGAACGGTACGACCTGAAACGGCTGCTCGATAATCAGTACAGCGAAATGCAGCGTGTTCTCAGGGAAACAGGAAAAATATTATGAAACAGATCAACACTATTATTTTCGACCTGGGCGGCGTGCTCATTGACTGGAATCCTGAATACGTCTTTCGGGAGGTAATTCCCGATGATGAGAGAAGGGACTATTTCTTCCGGAATATCTGTACGCACGACTGGAATATCGAACAGGATGCCGGCCGGCCGCTCGCAGTGGCAACCGAACTGCTGGTCAGGGAGTTTCCTGACTGGGAGACGGAAATACGTACCTATTACGACCGATGGGAGGATATGCTCGGAGGGCCGATTCACGATACGGTTGATATTCTCCGCAGCCTCCGTGACCAGAAAAAGCACAGACTGCTGGCTCTCACCAACTGGAGTGGCGAAACTTTCCCGGTGGCTCTGGGCCTGTATGATTTCCTGCACTGGTTCGAAGGTATTGTCGTGTCAGGCGACGAAGGTACCCGAAAACCCTTCCCCGATATTTATCAACTGCTTCTGGACAGATACGGAGTTGCGCCACAACATGCGGTTTTCATTGACGATAACCTGCACAACGTCAGGGCGGCTGAGGATCACGGAATACACGGAATTCACTTCCAGAGTCCTGAACACCTGCTCGAAACGCTTCGTCAGTGGAACGTGACCGACTGATTCAGCTCGACTATCTCCGCGGCCTGATGGCGTTGGCGGTCATGGTATTCCACTACGATAAATGGACAACTGGCACATGGAATGCCGACAGCCTGCAAGGCAAGCTCGGAGTATATGCCGTGTCATCATTTTTTGTGATCAGCGGTATGGCGCTCACGCACAGGTACGCAGGCACGCTCCCGTACGCATGGAAATCGTTCGCAGCAAGGAGAATACGACGTATTTTCCCGATGTTGTGGATAGCTACCATCGCAACGCTTATAATTGACGATCATCCCAGAGGCTGGCAGGAAATCTTTTTGAATCTGACCGGACTTTTTGGATTTGTTGATGCATCGGCGGATATAGCTACCGGCGCCTGGTCAATCGGGTGCGAACTGGTCTTTTACTGTTTTTTTCCATTCATTCTGTGGACGGGAGAACATAGAAAATGGCTCTGGTTTCTGCTCTGGACTGCTGCGGTTGTCGTTGGCCTTGCCCGCGCATTTCTTCCGCCATTTTCGGTTGCGGGCACTTCACAGACAGAATGGTGGCCCTGCTATGTACAACCCCTCGGACACGCATGGTTTTTTGTTGGCGGAGTGGGTCTTTCGGTGTTTTACAAATACCTGAAGCCGCTACCCGATATATACTGGAAATTGGTGCTGCTGGCTGCACTGTCAATATTCATTCTCGTACCCACAGGGGGTGATCCCTTGTCGCTCGTGGGCGGACCGAGTATGGTCCTGTTTTCCATTTGCACTTTTGCGGCAGTGACCGGGTGGATATTTGGCGTTGGAAAATTGCCGGGTGTGACTGGCAGAATACTGGGATGGCTGGGCGATATTTCTTATGGGCTGTATCTGCTTCACCCGCTGGTTTATCGGGGGACGAGGGCTGTTGGCGTCCGTTTTTTTGACGCACCACTTTGGGTTTGGGCGCTCGCAGCGGCAGTCCTGTCATTTGTAGTCGCCCATTTTGCCGAAAAAAAAGCCGCCAGAAGCGTAATTACACGTCCTGGCGACCAATAAACCCCAAAAAACCAAATGAAAACTTCTTTATTAACAGAGCTGTCTTTAATTTCCGACCATGCCCGTCGTGGACATGAGCGGCCCCTAAAAAGCCTACTGTAAACAACCCGGCACCTTTAGCCGCCTTGACGCCCGTCGGACTGTCCTCAACCGCCAGAGCTTCATGAGGCTTTAAACCAAGTTGCTCCAGTGCATGTATATACACGTCAGGATGCGGCTTGGGGTTGCGTACCTGTTCAGCAGAAAATATATGACCGTCCAGGGACGACAACAAACGGACCTTGCGGAGGCAGAATTCAACGTGTCTGACACTGCCATTGGAGACTATACTCTTGGGCACCTTCAGATTTCTGAAAAGTCCCCACATGCCGGGAATCACCTTTAACTTGTTGGTGAAGCTTATCGAGTACTCACCGTGCATCCGTTGCATGAAATCAGCCGGAGCGTCGAAGCCGTGATCATCTTTGAGAATCCGGAGTATATCTCTGCCCAACAGTCCGGGGAACCGATGGCTGTACTCCTGCTCACTCATAACAAAGTCATGTTCCGCCATCAGACGGACCATGGTTCGCTGGGCAATGACCTCGGAGTCAACGACTGTCCCGTCGTTGTCGAACAGAATATGCTTTATCTGGCTCAAAGCTTAGGGAACTCCAGATCGCCGCTGCGATTGTAAAGCATGAGTATAAGGGATATCAGGAAGAACAATCCCATGATAATATACAGGATGCAGTAGCCCTTACCACGCGTATTCTGAATATTTTCCATTTTCTGTGTTGAATTGTTTGATGCAATTGAGCCGCAAAAGTATAAAAGAGGGCAGAAGAATGTGGCTCTTTTCCTCTTTTTTTACGCAATCCATATTAAATATAAAGATTAGTGGTGCAAATAGCCTGTCATTAGGGCTGATTCACTGAAATCATCCTGTATCTTTGCCTGTTCATCAAGACTTTCACTGGCTGATCTATGGCAGATGTCATTCAACTTTTACCTGAAAATGTAGCGAACCAGATTGCTGCGGGCGAGGTCGTACAGCGCCCGGCCTCTGTGGTTAAAGAGCTCATGGAAAATGCGATAGACGCCGGCGCCACTCAGGTCAGGCTGATTGTCAGGGATGCCGGCAAAACGCTTGTTCAGGTTATGGATAACGGGTGTGGTATGTCGGAAACAGATGCGCGTATGAGTTTTGAACGGCACGCCACTTCCAAAATCCGGGATGCCCGCGACCTGTTCGCTATTCGTACAATGGGTTTCCGGGGTGAGGCGCTGGCCTCCATCGCTGCAGTGGCCCAGGTCGAAATGCGTACCCGTCGCTATACCGATGAACTGGGCGTACGTCTGGTGGTCGAAGATTCAACGGTTCGTGTGCAGGAGGCATGCCAGGCACCTCAGGGTACCAGTATCGCCGTTAAAAATCTGTTTTACAACGTACCCGCCCGCAGGAATTTCCTGAAGGCAGATGCCGTGGAAATGCGCCATATCATTGATGAATTTCAGCGCATTGCGATGGCAAACCCCGATGTACACTTCACCATGCATCAGAATGACACCGAAATATTTCACCTGCCCTCCGGAAATCTGCGGCAACGGGTGGTAAAGATATTCGGTGACGCGGTCAATAAAAAACTGGTACCGGTACAGGAAGAGACTGACATTCTCAAGATTACCGGATTTGTGGGGAAACCCGATTACCACAAGAAAAACAGGGGAGAGCAGTTCTTTTTTGTCAATAAACGGTATATCAAAAGCAGCTATCTGCATCACGCTGTTGTGGCTGCCTATGAAAACCTGATTCCCGACGATCATCACCCGCTTTATGTGCTCTCACTGGAAATTGATCCCGGAAGCATAGATATCAATGTGCATCCTACCAAGCAGGAAATCAAGTTCGACGACGAACGGCTGGTTTACAACTACCTGAAGGTTGCGGTGAAACACGCTTTGGGCGCCAATAATATCACCCCAACGCTTGATTTTGAGCAGGAACCTGCTTTTCAGTCGTTTCCGTCGGCCTCCTCTTACCAGCCGCCCACATCATTCAGTGGCTCCGGAACCAGACCGCAGGAATCGTTCACATCCGATGATCGCCGTCATGATGACAATCTTCGAAACTGGCAGCGGCTGTATGAAGGTATGGGTATTCCCGTCACCGAACTGGTTCCCGACGATGAGGAAGCTCCCGGCTCTTTCACACCCGAAGTATCCGGGAACTTCTCCTCTGTGGAAATTCTTGAAATGGATGATGAGAATGAGCAATTCTCCAGGGTGCAAAAGGAGCCGTACCAGATTCACGGGCAGTTCATTGTCAGTCATATCAAATCGGGATTTCTGCTTGTTGACCAACAGGCTGCCAGCGAGCGCATTCTGTATGAGAAATATCTGGATGCCCTTGAAAATCAGCCCATTGCCATCCAAAAACTGCTCTTCCCGAAAACACTGGAATTGTCGCCGGCTGATGCAGCCCTGCTGCGTGATATTCTCGATGACATAAACACGCTGGGATTTGAAATAGCCCTCTTCGGTGGTAATGCCTTCGTTGTTCATGGCGTGCCTGCCGATCTGGACCAGCAGATTCCGGAAGAGGTACTGATTGGCAATCTGCTCGATCAGTATCGGAATAACATACAGATGGAGCTCAATGAACGTAAAAGACTGGCAGCAGCCATGGCCAAAAATACCTCCATCAAAAGAGGTCGCCTGCTTGCTGTAAATGAGATGCGGGAACTCATTGATCAGCTTTTTGCCTGCTCTGTACCCTTTGCCTGCCCGGCGGGTAAAAAATGCTTCATCCAGCATGATCTGGAAGAGGTGCGAAAACAATTCGGATAACCATTATCAGGTAACATTATGTACTTCTCAGGAATACCGTTTCAGGGCGTAGTCAGACATCTGATTATCATCAATGTGCTGATGTTCGTCGGCTCGTATGTAGTACTCGGAGAGGAGGTGTTCGATAGCGCCTCCATGGACTATATGTCGCTCGGCAGGCTGCACCTTGCAGCGTTTCTGCCGGGTTCTCCTCTGTTTTTCTATCTTTTCTGCGGCATTGGTGCCTATATAACCCAGAACGCCGTACAGTGGTGGGAGCTTTCGGCCGCAGGTATTGACCCCACCACCTGGAATGGGTCTTCTCTTGGTGCATCCGGTGCTGTATTTGGTATTCTTGTGGCTTTCGCCATGACATTCCCGAATCAGGAAATCCGGTTGCTTTTTCCTCCGGTTGCCATGCGTGCCAAATACTTTGTGCCTGTCATGGCTGTACTCGAACTGGTGTACGGTGTCAGCGGCTACCAGACAGGTATCGCGCATTTCGCACACCTCGGCGGTGCCGTGTTCGGACTGCTGCTGATTCTCTTCTGGAACAGAAAAACCAGGCACTATTTTTAACCTCCGATATCAGCTGATTACTCAAGTTAATATTCTCCTGTCATGCTTAATTCCATCTGGGACGATCTGAAATATTCCATGCGAACCGGCGATATGGCCACGAAACTTATCGTGATCAACTTTGCCGTGTTTGTTCTCACAAAACTCCTGTTTCTCATTCTGGGTGGTTTTACAATGGGAAATCCGGATTCGGCCTATTCCACGGTGTTGCACTATTTCTGTGTGCCGGGCGATCCGATGCGCCTTCTCATGCAACCCTGGTCGCTGATCACGCATATTTTCCTGCACGACAATTTGTGGCACCTCATAAGTAACCTGTTGTTTCTCCATCTGTTCGCCCGCATTGTCAGCGACCTGATTGGCGATCGCCGGATTCTCCCGCTCTATATTCTGGGCGGACTCACCGGAGCGCTTTTCTTTATCGTATCTGCCGTATTTGGTATTATTCCTGCCGGTTATGCGCTCGGCGCTTCAGGCGCGGTAATGGCCCTGGGAGGAGCAACGCTCATTCTGGCTCCCGATTACCGGGTAAGTCTCCTGCTGCTCGGTAATGTAAAGGTGAAATATATCGTCCTGGTGCAGTTACTTCTCGACCTGACTGCCGTGGCAGGAAGCTACAACTCCGGAGGACCAATTGCTCACATTGCCGGGTTCCTGCTCGGTTGTGTCTTTGTCTATCAACTGCGTGATGGCAAGGACTGGACCGAACCCGTTGACAGGGTACTGGCCTGGATCGAAGGTCTTTTTTCAGGCAGGTCCAGATATCAGAAAAAAAACAGAAAACCCGGCCCCATGAAGGCTACCTATGTGCGGGAAACACCAAATTCTGCGCAACCAACAAAAGAGCATGGCTTTCAGGAGCGCCTGGACACCATTCTCGATAAAATAAAGCAGAGCGGGTATGAAAGTCTGACAACAGAAGAGAAGGAATTCCTGTATCAGGCGAGTCAGAAATAGATACGTGCATGCAGACCCTGCTCAGATATGTCATAAAAATTGCGAGTGCCGTGACGATGCTGTTCACGCTCTTCTCGTATATATGTCCGTTGGTTGACCCGTCCGTTTTCCAGTGGCTGGCATTCTTTGGAACGGCATTTCCCTGGCTCCTGATTTTCAATATTCTGCTCATGCTGTTCTGGATATGGGACTTCAACAGGTTTGCACTGTATCACGTTGGTATTCTTGTTTTTGGAATTCAGCATATCATCGGGTTCATAGGTATTGACTATGAAGGGAATCATGTGCCGGAAAGGGCAATCACGGTGGCCACGCATAATCTGGGTGGTATTTATCCCGGAAAATCCAGTTCCGGTGGGCAATGGCGGGAAGAACGGATTGCAGCCTACGCCAAAATGCTTCAGGAAAACG
Source organism: Saprospiraceae bacterium (assembly GCA_021298575.1). Lineage (GTDB taxonomy): Bacteria > Bacteroidota > Bacteroidia > Chitinophagales > Saprospiraceae > M3007. The sequence continues at coordinate 11,484 of JAJTFM010000064.1, forward strand.
GTTTCCCAGATATCCTCTGTACACAGGAAACCAGTGGGAAATTTTACCGCCAGCTCGCTGAAAAAATGGGGTATCCGTACTCGTTCAATCTGAAAAAGGGTACTGTCATTTTGAGCCGCTTCCCGATTGAAGCCTCCGGCGAGGTGGCCTTTGACAAAGCGTATAACTCTGTCATCTGGGCCGATATCCGCGTTTCCAGGAAGAGGCTTGTCCGGGTTTATAACGCACACCTGCAGTCGAATCGCGTAACGGGCACCACAACCAGGGTTATTCAGAGAGGTGAGCTCGACGACGAAGAAACCTGGCAGGACATCGGCTTTGTACTCGACAGGGTAGGATCGGCCACTGCCCGTCGGGCACAACAGGCCCGAAAACTGCGCGAGCATATCAATGCCTGCAAGGTGCCCGTTATCCTCTGCGGAGACTTCAACGACACGCCGAGTTCTTATGTCTATTCTTTACTGTCAGACGGGTTTACCGATACCTACCGGGAAAAGGGATTTGGTGTTGGAACAACCTTCGCCGGGGCACTGCCTCTTCTGCGTATTGATTATATCCTGACGGAAAGAAGTATTTCCACACACTCCTGCAAGGTGGTGAGAGCCGGATCATTCTCCGATCACTATCCGGTATTCGCTTCCCTGAGTTTCTAGTTTACAGTATTCCCTTGCAGCACCGGAGCCAGTTCACCACATCAGGCTTCATACGATCAGCAGCCTGTATCAGCATATCTGCATCGCGCGGAAATGGCACAGGAGCATTCCCGATCCGCGATCTGGATTCTTTGCTGAGTGCCCGCTCATCGCCCCTGAACGTGGCTGCGTAATTTTCAAAAAGTATTTCGGTGCCCATATCATGGCTGTCGAGGATGCTGCCTGTATGTTCATCGGTGACGGTGGCACGAGCGGTCAGGCGTGTTGCCTTGGTTTGCTGAACCTCCTTGACCTGTGCCTTCACAACCGTATATTTAGTTCTTTTTACATCATTTCCGAGCGAGTCCTTCAGTACGTTGCCCCGCTGGTCGAGAACATATTCCCAGCCATCTTCCACGCGCTTCTCGTCCTCGTAGTTGCGTTCGTTGACACGTTCCGGACTCACATCAACACTCTTGATCGTAATATTGATCCGGTAGTCAAAATAGTCACCTTCCCTGGAGTCGAAGTAAAATTCCCTCCACTCTGTATCCAGATCGCGCGGGGGCACCGACAGCAGTCTGTCTCTGAATATTTCACCCAGCGGACGACCTGACTGATTTTTCAGTTCAACCAGTACATAGGAGGTGCCCAGTTCCCTGGCCCTTTTCATAAGTGCGTCCTTCTCTCTGTACTCACTGCGGTAGTAGCGCCGGGAGAGGTCATTCAACACATCACAGGCCTCACGGGCAGCCAGTTTGTTGCCTTTCTCACCTTTTTCAATGAGTGCCTCTGCCCTTGAGTACAGGTAATCAGCTGCTTTCATGCGACTTTCATTTTCCATGGTGCTGATATCCATCAGGTCAAACTTCGCCTGATAGCCTGTTTCAGCGCTGAGTGGAAGCAGTGGTTTGATTTTGTCCTGCCTGCGCCTGATATCCTGATGGATTTCATTGATACGAATCCAGTTTTCGCCGCGGTCGCCGGATTTGAGTGAGGCAATGGCATCCGTGTCGCGCTCCTGAGCTTTTGAAAATGCCAGTTCAAGAGCCTGTACATACTTCAGCTTTTTGGAACTTTTGCCGCGAAGGTTCCGGATACAGAGGTCTATGGCCCCATCATAATCGCCGCTTTCGGTTAGTTTGATGGTAGAGTGGCATGAAAAAAATACGCCTGAAAGTAAAATCAGGATAGCCGGGAAAAGGGATGATGCTCTCATTGAATTTCGTTTTTTCTGATGTTTTTCAGTTTAATGGGGATTTATGACGGAAAGTTGGGGGAGTCGGAAGTCTGTATTCTTTTAAATGATGTTACAGAAAAGACAAATTTTGTTAAAATTCTTAATGACTTTTCAATTTGTGCTAACAGTTTTCAAAAAAATAATGGAAGTTTGCCGTTCACTTGCCATAAATTTTGAATGCTATGACAACAATAAAGGGACCAGCTATTTTTCTTGCGCAGTTCATGGGCGACCAGGCGCCTTTCAATTCTCTGGAAAGTATCTGTCGCTGGGCAGCGTCTCTCGGCTATGTCGGCGTCCAGATTCCTACCTGGGACAGCCGGCTGATTGACCTCGAAAAGGCGGCACAAAGTAAGGATTATTGCGATGATCTGCGCGGGCGCGTGGAGGCCTGCGGTGTGCAGATTACCGAACTTTCCACTCACCTGCAGGGGCAACTCGTTGCAGTACACCCCGCTTACGACCTTATGTTCGACGCGTTTGCTCCCGAACATCTTCGGGGTAACCCCTCGGCCCGCACAGAATGGGCCGTTCAGACGCTGAAGAATGCCGCCAAAGCCAGTCAGAACCTCGGACTCGATGCCCATGCCACGTTCTCCGGTGCGCTGATCTGGCACACAATTTACCCATGGCCACAACGCCCGAAAGGACTGGTTGAGGCCGGCTTCAGGGAGCTGGCAAATCGCTGGAGGCCCATCCTCAACGCCTTCGACGAGGCTGGTGTTGACCTTTGCTATGAAATTCACCCGGGAGAGGATTTGCATGATGGTGCCACTTTTGAGCGTTTTCTCGCGGCAGTTGACAATCACCCGCGCTGTAATATTCTGTACGATCCCTCTCACTTCGTTCTGCAGCAGCTGGATTATCTCCAGTATATTGACTTTTATCACGAACGTATCAAAATGTTTCATGTGAAAGATGCCGAGTTCAATGCAACGGGCCGCAGCGGGGTGTATGGCGGGTATCAGGACTGGATTGACAGGCCGGGGCGTTTCCGGTCGCTTGGCGACGGGCAGGTGGACTTCTCCTCGATTTTCTCCAAACTGGCGCAGTACAACTACAGAGGCTGGGCAGTACTGGAGTGGGAGTGCTGCATAAAAGATGCGGAACAGGGCGCTGCAGAGGGGGCGCCATTCATTGAGGATCACATCATTCAGGTCACGGAAAGGGCGTTCGACGATTTCGCCGGCGGTGCTATAGATGAAGAACTGATCAAAAAAATCATTGGACTGTAGTATCATATCCGGTGAAGAGCCTCCGGGATTCACCGGGCATTCGCTGCGGATGTGGCACTATATCAGTCCCCTGGACTTCAGTTCCAGATATTTGTTAATGGTGTTGAGTGTAAGATCCTGTGGTCGCGTGAGAACAGCCTGAATGCCATACTGACGCAGCTTGTACACCATTTCCCGTTTGTCCAGCAAAAACTGGCGGGCGACAGTTTGTCTGAAAATATCAATTGTTTTCTGCACAGGCTCTCCCGCCAGTTTGCGGATCTCCGTGTTTTCAAAAAAGACAACAACCAGCAAATGCTGTCGGTTGAGGCGCCGCAGTGTGGGTAACGCGCGCTCAAGCGCGTACGGACTCTCAAAATTGGTGAAGAGCAGCAACAGGGAGCGAACATTAATCAGGCGACTCATTGCTTCATACATGAGTTCGTAATTCGCTTCCCCTTTTCGCTCCTTTTCCTTGTACAGTGCTTCAAGTATCGTGTTCAACTGGCCGGCTTTCCGCTCGGCCTTGATGGTGGCGCCAATAACGTCCGAAAAGGTTATCAGACCGGCCTTGTCCTGCTTTTTAAGCACAATATTGCTGATAGCCAGTGATGTATTGATGGCATAATCCATCAGGCTAAGTCCCTCAAAAGGCATACGCATGACCCTGCTTTTGTCAATAAGGCAGTAAATCTGCTGACTCCTCTCGTCTTCGTACTGATTAACCATAACGGTACCTCTCCGGCCCGAGGCTTTCCAGTTTACGCTGCGATAATCGTCGCCAGGCACATAGTTCTTGATTTGTTCAAATTCGTAGGAGTGCCCGAGCCGACGGATTTTTTTAACGCCTGTTTCGTGCGCTATCTGTCTGGTGGCGCGCAGCTCAAACCGCTTCATCTGCACAATGGAAGGATATACCCTTACTTCTTCCTCAACGCCTTCCTTCAGGCGCCGCTCGGCCATTCCAAGACGTGTGGTGATGAAGACATTGATATGGCCAAACTGGTAGATACCGCGTGACGAAGGAGTTAATTTGTGTGCCAGTTTATATTTTTCCCCCGGTGCCAGCCATTGTGATATAGTGAAGTTGCGTATCTGAAACTGTACAGGCAGTTCGTCTGTAATGCTGGCATGAAGATTTAGTGAAGATTTGTTTTCAAGGTTGATTGCGACAGTGTTCGGATCACCCAAAGAAAATACAGGAGCCAGGATTCGGTTTGCTGTTATTTCCGGTCGCCTGTAGAACAGTATAAGGATATCGCTGGCCGTGAGCAGACACAGGGCAGTAACAGCAATTTGTGCCAACGGAAAAAGCCAGTCCAGTGGGTAGGACAGGGAGAAAAGCGCTACAATAGCGCCGGCAAACCAGAAAAAGCGATTTGTCAGATACATATAATCAGATCTGACGCGAATGTACGGAATAAATGAAAGAGCACGTAACCTGATGAACCAAGAGCTTGTTCAGGATGACTTCCCGTACGATTCCGAAGGCGCCGTATTTTCAAGTTCGCGTAGCCGTTTCTCCAGCTCCGCCAGCCTGCGTTGCAATTCTGGCAGATGCTTGAAAATCACGTGCGACCGGATAAAGTCCTTGTATCCTATCGCGGGACTGCCGAAGACAGCCGTATCGGGTTCTTCAATACTGGATGCCAGACCGCTTTGTGCCTGAATTTTAGTGCCGTTGGCTACGGTAATATGACCTGAGAAGCCGGCTTGTCCGCCCACCTGAAGATTTTTACCAAGACGGGTACTGCCTGCAACGCCAACCTGTGCTGCGAGTACGGAGTTGCTGCCTACTTCGACATTGTGGGCAATATGAATCAGGTTGTCGAATTTCACTCCCTGGCGTATGACGGTGCTTCCCATGGAGGCACGGTCAATACAGGTGCAGGCACCAATTTCGACATCACTTTCTATGATAACATTGCCGAGCTGGGGTACTTTTGACCAGGAGCCATCGCGTTGCGGGGCGAACCCGAACCCGTCAGCTCCTATAACGGCATTGGCATGCAGTACGCAATTGTCGCCAACTACACAGTCGAAGTGCACTTTAACTCCTGGATAAAGTCTGACTCCGTCGCCGATACGTGCATTTCTTCCTATGAATACCTGTGGGTAAATAGTACAGTTGCTCCCGATGACAGCCCCTTCTTCGATAACAGCGAAGGCTCCTACGGATGTGCCGGCACCTATGCGTGCAGTCGGATGTATATACGATCGTGATGCCTCGTCCGAATTGCGCTGGTTTGTTGCCGAGTCGAATAATGGCAGGAGTTTGACGAGTGACCCGCGTACATTGTCAACACGTATCAGGGTGGGTTTAAGCGGATGTGGAGGAGAAAAGGACTTGTGGACCAATAAAATGCTCGCCTGAGTGCTGTATGCATGTGACTCATAGCGGGGATTGTCCAAAAAAGCGAAATCGCCATCCAGGGCTTCCTCGATGCGGGCAGGACGACTGACCCTTGCATCCGGATCGCCTTCAATCAAGCCGTCAATTATTTTTGCTATTTCAGCGGCAGTATAGCTCATGCCGGTAAGGAGGTAGGGCTGTTTGATGAATGAACGGTTGGCTTTCGCAAAGGTACAGAATAATGAGCGAAGGTTCGCTGAATTCCTCAATTAGCCATTCTGGAAACGACACAGAACCTGAAATCAACGATGAACTCTTTTAAAACGCGATTTTACCCCTCATTGTTGCACTCAAATATTTAACAATTTTTTTCGTTCATATCAGGTACATTTAAAGCTGTTAAAACAGATAATGGCATCCAGACACTCACAGATTAAAAACCACTCAAATGAAAAAACACCTCTCTGCCCTTTTTATATCTTTTCTCGCTCTTTCGGCTTTTATTTTCTGGTATCAAAGCCGTCAACTCGTAAAAGATGAGCGTTACTACGAGACTGTTGCCCGCTATGTTTATGCATACTCCGGAGGGGCTGTCAACAATTCAGAACCACTCCGTGTCAGATTCGTGAATCCGGCCGTCAGCAAGGCTCAGACGGGTCAGCCGGTGCCAACTCGGGTATTCAGTATCTCTCCCGTAGTGAAGGGCACCGCTGTCTGGGAAGATGATCACACTATTTTATTCAAACCCGAACAACCACTGCCTGTTGGAAAAAAATTCTCGGCCCGACTGGCGCTCGATGAAATTTATCCCGGTATACCCGAATACGCAGAGACTTTCGAATACGATTTCAGGATCAGGGAATTGTCTTTCCGTGTGCAACGGGAAGGAATCAACAGTGAGCCCGCTGATCCAAAGCTGCAAAATGTAACAGGGGTCGTACATGTCAATGAACCCTGTGATGCATTCAGAGTGGAAAAAATGCTGTCGGCGCGTCAGTCAGGAAGAGTATTGCAGGTAAACTGGACCCCGGGAGCAGATAAAAGAACATACGCCTGGACGGTGGACGGAGTCGAGCGTTCAGATGAACGCTCTGAAGTGAAGCTTTCCTGGAACGGTGAATCACTCGGCTCCGGTCAGACTTATGACGATACTCAGGTTGTTGCTCCCCAGGACGAATTTACTGTACTTTCGGCAACGGTGGTACAACTGGAGGAACAATATATTCTCATTAATTTCAGCGATCCCGTTTCTCCCGGTCAGGATCTGAACGGACTTGTCCGCCTGAGTGAATACAAAGGCGACCTCAGATTTGTAGTGAATGGCAACTTTGTCCGTGTTTATCCTTCGCAGCGGATTGTCGGCGAACAGACGGTGACTGTTGATGGGGCTATCCGTAATACTGCAGGTAAAAATCTTGTGTCTGGCTACACGGGTATGTTGTACTTTCAGGATCTGAACCCGGAAGTGCGGCTGGTGGGAAGGGGCTCTGTTATCCCCTCACAGGAGAATGGTTCGGTTCTCTTTCCCTTTGAGGCCGTCGGACTGAATGCCGTGGATGTGGAGGTCTTCAAGATTTACAACTCGAATATACTTCAGTTTTTGCAGGTTAACGATCTGGAGGGCAATCAGGAACTGGAACGGGTCGGCAAGATTGTGCTGCAAAAGAAAATTGATCTGGCATCGCTGAACCCCAATGCCAGTAAAAGTGTGTGGCAGCGATATGCCTTTGATCTGGGGGAAATGATACGGAAGGATCCTGGGGCTATTTACCAGATAAGAATAGCTTTCCGCCGCGATTATACCTCCTGCGGAAGCAACGGGCAGTCTGTACCGGCATTTGAGCGGGAGCAAACGGATGATTTCGGCGTAAAAAAGAGTATTATGGGCGGCGATCGCGGTATTTACTGGGCCGACGACGACCCGTGGTGGTGGGCCGATGACGATGAAGACAATCCCGCCGCCTATGACTGGGGCAAACAAAGTGAACCCTGCGCTCTGGAGTATTACAACTCCGAACACTTCGCCCGTCGGAATGTGTTCGTGAGCAATCTCGGTATCACCGGAAAACTTGGCCGAGATGGCTCATTGTTTCTGGCCGTCAATGATCTGCACACAACCCGTCCCATCAGTAATATTGACATAGAACTACTTGATTATCAGTTGCAAACTATTCTGAAAACTAAAGCAGGTGAGGATGGAACTGTAATGCTGGAGGGACTTGTAACACGGCCGTTTCTGGCTGTGGCGAGCGATGGTGCCAGCAGGGGCTACCTGCGTATGGCCGATGGCGGCGCGTTGTCACTGAGCCGTTTCGATGTGGCAGGTGTGGAGCCTCAGCGCGGGCTGAGAGGTTATATATACGGTGAGCGGGGCGTGTGGCGCCCGGGAGACTCTCTGTTTCTGAATTTTGTACTCGAAGACAAGTCGGGTCGCCTGCCTGCCGGACACCCGGTTACCATGGAGGTGTCCGACAGTCGCGGGGCCATGCAGTTCCGGCGAACTCTCACAGAGGGTGTCAACGGTGTATTCCCGTTTTATTTTGCAACGGGTACCGATGCTCCCACTGGAAACTGGATGTGCAAGGTGATGGTGGGAGGAGCCACTTTCTCCAAAACCATAAAAATTGAAACGGTTAAGCCCAATCGTCTGAAGCTTGACCTCAACTTTGGTAAAACAGTGTTGGGTTCGGGTGATTTTGCTACTGCTGATGACGATAACGGGCTTCAGGGCGCACTCCGCGTGAACTGGCTGCACGGTGCCGTGGCCAGAGGCCTGAGGGCCAGCGTTGAGATGTCGGTTAATGTCAGAAAAACGGAATTTGCACGGTACAAGGATTTTTCATTCGATGATCCCTCCCGGTATTTTTCTTCTGAACCGGAAGTATTGTTCGACGGTGTTGTTGATCAGGGTGGACTGGCGAAAATTCCACTCAAAATTGGTCAGATGAACGAATCGCCGGGCAAGCTTACTGCCAACTTCAAGGTGCGAGCCTTCGAGCAGGGCGGTGATTTCAGTACAGACAATTTTAATATAGAAATTTCTCCCTACGATCGTTATGTGGGTGTGTTTATTCCGACAAACCGCTGGGGTTCAAAAATTTTCGACGAGAAAGGTGGAGATGTCACTTTTGCCATGGTAGATAAAAATGGCAATCCACTGGCCAGTCAGTCGCTGAATGTAGCGCTTTATCGCGTTGACTGGCGCTGGTGGTGGGATGAAAATGACAACAGCGGGGTGGGTAACTTCAACTATGGCGAAATGAATAATGCAATCGCACAGACTGAACTGGTGACAAACAGCCGTGGTCAGGTGACCTGGAAAGTCAGGCCAAACGGCTGGGGCAGATATCTGGTTCGTGTTACGGATGCAAAGGGAAAGCATGCCGGTGGCGATTTCTTCTGGACGGGATACCCCGACGATCAGTATGACATGTCGAGCAGAAATGCTGCTGCAATGTTGCCGTTCACTGCCGACAAGGAAAAATACAGCCTCGGTGAAACGGTCACATTGAAAGTGCCGGCCAGCGAACAGGGACGTATTTTGCTCACCCTCGAGACGGGTAGCCGGGTCGCAAAACATTTTTGGTACGATGCCAAGGCTGGAGATAACCTCATCAGCTTCAAGGCCGATGCCTCTATGGCACCCACGGTGTATGCTCACGTGAGTTTACTGCAACCTCACGCGCAGACTGTCAACGATCTGCCCATCCGTATGTATGGTGTAATACCTGTACTGGTAGAAGACCATTCTTCGCGGCTTCAGGCCCAGATTGATATGCCGGAGACAGTCAGACCGGGAGAATACTTCAATGTATCGCTCCGGGAACTGGGAAGCAAGGACTGTACCTACACTATCGATATCGTAGATGAAGGACTGCTCGACCTCACCAGATTCAAAACACCCGATCCATGGGAGGCTTTCAATGCCCGCGAGGCACTCGGTGTGAAAACCTGGGATATCTACGATTTTGTACTCGGAGCCTATGCCATCGAACTGGACCGGATACTTGCTATCGGGGGCGATGGTATCAATGTAAAGGCAAAACCCGCCTCGGTAAACCGGTTCAAACCAACGGTAATACACCTGGGGCCATTCCGCCTTGGGAAAGGTCAGGTTGCGCGTCACCGCGTCAAAATTGACAATTATGTGGGTTCAGTGAGGGTAATGGCTGTACTGTGTGATCCGGCCAAAGCAGGTGTTTCCGGTGCCCACGGCAGCGCGGAAAAAACGGTTCCGGTGAAAAAACCGCTCATGGTTTTGCCGACACTTCCGCGTGTGCTCGGCCCGGGTGAAACATTACGGTTGCCTGTGGATGTGTTCGCCATGGAAAAAAATGTGCAG
>JAJTFM010000247.1 GCA_021298575.1 Saprospiraceae bacterium
GCAAAGACAGGCAAGAAAAAAGGTAAGTAGCTGTTTCATGTAAAGATTGGTGTCGGAAAATTGTTCGGGTGCAGGATATTGGAGAACGTCCGGGATTTTGATTTGAAAAGAGAAAATCCTGAACAAGCTCTTAATCCGGTGTCGGAAAATTGAAACTGTCTCTTGAATTGTCGGGCGGTACAACAGGCGGCCTGGGGTATTCTGACTGATACTCGCGGAAGGGACCATATTGTGGTTTCCTTTTCACCTGTTTTCTCTCGGGCAGCAAACCGATCATGGCGGAGAGAAACAGGAAAAACAGAATAACCCAGCCCCAGTATTCATGGGGTTTGAAAGGCGTCACATAACGGAACTCGTGCAATTCGGCATCCTCACCGAGATAGGGCGCGGGGCGTCTGGAAGCAGCCGTTTCATTCACTGAGGCTTCAATGCGCCTGCCTGAATAAAATTTCTCCTCGTTCAGGCGAAGGTAAAGCAGTTTTGCCAGCGCTGCCACCGACTCGGTGATACTCAGCCAGGCCTCGTCGGGATTTTTATGTTCTGCTACCGATTTCCCGTTCAGCATAGGATCGTAAGCTGCTAACCGGGAAGTTTCCTTCCAGCGGCACGGACTCAGAATAATATTGAAGAGGAAGGGGCCGGAAAAATCGTCCCCGTTGATTCTTCGATGTGCAGCAACGTCAATGTCCTGATCTACTGATTTATTAATCAATGATTTATAACTGGATAAAAATATGTATATGTGAGCTCTTTCGCGTCTTTTCTGAAGAATTCGGGCGTATCGGGGGCGGAAATCCGGTTGTTTGTACCAGAAGAGCAGTATTTGCCAGGGTAGCGGGAGCGGCTCGGGGGCCGGCGGAGGCTGGTTATACCATATATTGGCCTCATCGCGCATGGGATACAACCATTTCAGCAGCACCTGCAACTGGGGTTTGTCCTCAGGCGCGTACGAGATGAAGATGTTCACTTTTACTTTATTCATGTTTTCAGAATTTGGTGGGGTCCCAGGGTTTTCCTTCCAGCCAGTCAACATATTCCACTGAACCGAGCCGGAACTTGACGGGGATACCATTCCCGGAGGTTGACTGACTGTGTTCCAGACGACAGAAAAACGGCAATTTACTGGCTGAATTGTCCGGCAGGAGCACAACGGGACGAATTTTGGGGGGCAGGACTGGTTGAGCGGGGAGTATCGGCTTCCATTGCAGTCTGGCTTCCGTACGGAAAGAAGCGGCCTGTCCGGCACAAACTCCGGAAGTAATCAGAAAGAAAACCGAAAACAGACCTGCTTTGAACATCTTTATCGTGCAAATATAGGATAAGCCCTCCAACATCAGCGAAGAATCCTGAATAAGCTCTAAGAAGGCGAAAAATGATTCATTTTGCCCGGCGGGTGAATTCCATGCGTGCTCTGTCAGCCGCTACCGCGGCCCGCGTTGACGCCCTGTAATCCGCCGGTATGCACGGCAATGATATGGCTTCCGGAGGGGAAGTATCCTGAACGGACAAGTTCCATGATCCGGAACATCATTTTTCCGTTATAGATCCAGTCGAGCGCAACACCGTATTTTTCCGCGAATTCATGGATGAAATCAGAGATTTCGGGGGTTACCTCGGCGAATTTGAGCGGTTGGGAGGGGTGAATTATTTCATAGTGTGCCTGTTTTTCAAATCCGGCGTTTCGAATTCTCGTATCAATACTGTTCCGGTCAACGCCGTAGGGTGCCGCCGGAAAAACCAGGACGCTCCCCCACCCTGCTGCGCCGGCAATGACTCCGGCAGCAGTGCAACCCGTGCCTGCGGGTACACATATATAACAGTGTCCGCTGGCGGCAGGTTCCAGCTGACGTCTGATTTCCGTTGAAACAGCCGTACAGCTCCGTACAGCCCCGGGTGAATCGCCGCCTTCCGGCAGCCATTCGTAACCGGACAGCGGTTCATATCCCAGATAAGCGGCTACTGAGCGGGCATCTGTATTCTTTAGCAGTTCATAATCTGTTTTGGGAACGGGAAACAGTTTCATACCGTTTTTAACAGCAAAGGCGGCTGCCGTCGGGAACCCGAAAATTCGTCCGGCAGCGGCCAGCGCGTGCAGGTGATTGGAGAAAGGGCCGCCGAAACTGAGCACACCGTGCTCCACTTCGTGCGCCCGTGCGAGCAGGGGGCCGAGTTTGCGCCATTTGTTGCCCTGTACCTCCGGATGAAGCAGATCATCGCGTTTCAGGTACAGTTGGTGGCCTTCAAACGGAGTCGGCCGGACAATTTCCAGTTCACTAATTATCGGTCTTAACACCTGTTTGCTATTTTTTCCTTTCTTTTGCTGTTGCTACTGCGCTTGAGAGCCCCAAATACCCACTCAAAGACTAAAATTTTACAGATGAACCTGCGGACACTGATTCTGATTTCCTCCCTGTCAATCTGGCAACTGGCAAAAGTTCTGGCACAAAATTACGTCATGAACGGTACGCCCGTGACCGATTGTTCGGGAACTTTCTTTGACCCCGGTGGTGAAACCGGGGGGTATGGCAATAATCAGAATCTGACAACCACGATTTGCTCGGATGGCAGCGATGGTACGCATATCAGACTGAGCTTTTCAGGTGCCGATCTGGCGCCGGGTGATTTGCTGTGTCTGTACGACGGAACTGATGTCAGTGCTCCGCTTATTGCCTGCCATACCGATTACAACCCCGGACAACCATTCCTGATACAGGCTACTGCGGTGAATCCGAGCGGCTGCCTCACCGTATCTTTTGTCTCGGACGGCACCGGAACCGGGCAGGGCTGGGCCGCAGCCATTGCCTGCGTGGCATCCTGCCAGTCTGTACTGGCCGACCTGGTTTCCACCAACCCCGCAGCCGCTCCTGCCGATACCGGCTGGATTGATATCTGTCCGGGTGAAAGGGTGTTTTTCAACGGAGCAGGAGTGTATCCGCAAAACAACTTTGCCTACGCTCAATCGGATCAGACCACCACGTTTGAATGGAATTTCGGCGACGGCGGCATCGCTTACGGTCCCAACACCTCGCATCGCTTCGACAAGCCGGGCGGCTACTATGCCCAGCTTTTCCTCACGGATACCAAGGGCTGCAAGAGTACCAATCTGATCAATCAGCGCATACGAGTAGCTCCCCGCCCTGATTTCCAGCTCAATTCACAACTCGAACAGACCATCTGCGCAGGAGATACAATTCACCTGAGTGCCACTACCAGCGGACAGAGCGGCACCCTGCTCAGTGTGATACCCGTTACCTCCTCTTTCCAGGTGGAAGGGAGCCGCGCCGACTCGCTGGCCCTACCCGATGGTACGGGAATACCTTACGAAACCAGTATCTTCTTCTCTGAATTTTCTCCCGGCCAGGTGATGACCAGCGCCTCCGATCTGGAAAGTATCTGCGCCGACATGGAGCACTCCTGGGCCCGCGACATGGAAATATCGCTCACCTGCCCCAACGGACAGAGTATCATCCTGCACGATCATCCGGGCAATATCGGTGGTGAGGTGTATCTGGGCGAGCCCAACGACAACGACAATATTTTCCCGATACCTGGACTGGGGTATAACTATTGCTGGATAAACAACGCTCCCAACCCCACCTGGATTGAATATGCCAATACAACGCTGGGTGGATCGGGAACGCTTCCGGCAGGCGACTATAGCCCGTACGACCCCTTTTCCAACCTCATAGGTTGCCCGCTGAACGGAGAATGGACCATCACGGTGACCGACCTGTGGCCTATTGATAACGGATTTATTTTCAACTGGTCGCTTAAATTCAAGGATGAACTGTATCCCGGTATCGAACAGTTTACGCCCGGACTGGTGAACTGGTCATGGAATAATCACCCGTCTGTTTTTCAGTTTTCGGCCGACTCCATCTCCGCAGCGCCGCAGAATGCAGGCACCGCAGGCTATAAATTCACGGTGAATGATGCGTTCGGTTGTACCTGGGATACACTGCTCACGGTGGCTGTACTTCCACCAACTCACCCCGATTGCCATTCCTGCGGACCGGTGTCGGATGTAATTCCGGATACCACTGTCTGTTCCGGTATTCCGGTTGTAATCAACGCAGCTGCGCTTGCCCCACCCGGCCAGGAGGTCAGGTTCGAGGCATATCCCGAGTACCGGTTTGGCAATGGCAACCACCCGCACGCCAATCCGTACCTGAGCCCGATCAATGTAAACAGTCTGGGTTACAGCCTGATTACCCTTCCAGCCGTTCAAATCACCTCGGTCTGCATGGATATCGAAACCGATTTCGATGCGGATCTGAACATCTTCCTTCAGGCGCCAAGCGGACAGTTGCTGGAACTCAGCACCGGAAACGGCGGTTCAGGCGACAATTACAAAATTACCTGCTTCACACCGACGGCCACGACCCCTGTTGTTGGACAAGCAGCCCCTTTCAATGGCACTTACAAACCGGAGGGCAACTGGATTGCACTTCAGGGTGCCGGAGTGAACGGAAACTGGGCGCTCCGGGTATCCGACGGTTTCGCACCCAATCAGTTCGGTACTGTGAAGTGGTGGAGTATTGGATTTAATGTAAACAACAACGTGA
>JAJTFM010000065.1 GCA_021298575.1 Saprospiraceae bacterium
ACGTGGGAGCTGGGCGGCAGGAACAGCAGCTTTTACGATCCGGGTGATACGCTCTTTTATCATATTATGGTGAGCGACCGCGAAGATGGAGGTCCTGGGAACGGAATAGATCCGACGACGGTGAGTACCTCGCTCGACTTTTACGAAAATGGTATCAATCCGGTGAATATACGCAGATCGCAGTCGGGTATGGCTTCTTCGGAGAAATACCTCGCTGGCAAACAGCTGGTGGAAAACTCCGATTGCCGGAACTGCCACGCCATTGACCGGCAGGTGAATGGTCCGTCATACCAGGAAGTGGCGCGGCGATACCGGGGTAACAGAGACTTTGCCGTGCCCTCCATCTACAGAAAGATCATTTACGGTGGTTCGGGCAACTGGGGCAGCGGCATCATGATACCGCACCCTCAGATCAAAGAAGAGCAGGCCATACAGATGGCTTTGTGGATACTGTCGCTGGGAGACATACCCACGGCCGCACAGAGCTTCCCGCTGCAGGGCAGCTTCCCGCTCACGGGCGCGAAAAACGGGAAAGAACTTCCGCAGGCCACCTATGTACTGAGTGCCGCCTATCGCGACCAGGGCGGCTCCGGACAGCCACCGATGGAGGGCAGGGCCACGCTGCACCTGCGCAGACGCCTGCAGCAGGCAGAAAAAAGCGATGCGAGGAGTACCGGCGTGAGCAACTACACATTGCCTGGCAGCGATACCGTTGTGCTGAACGGACTGACTCACAACGCGTGGTTTGCATTCCGGAGTGCCGACCTCACCGGACTGCAGCGGGTACGTCTGGGGGTGGGTTACGGCGATGAAAGTCACGCGTGTGCGGGCGGGAAACTGGAAATCCGGAGAGACAGTACTGCCGGAGAGCTGATCGGGGTAGCAGAATTTGCGTCTGGCAGTGATAAAAAAATGAGGTTCGGGACGGTGGATATCCCGTTGAGTCAAAAAGGCGTTTCTGATCTGTATTTGGTATTTACCAACCCGAAAGACAGGGCAAAACCGGTAATTTATGTTGACTGGCTGCGATTTGAGTGAGTACCATTTTCGAACTTTTTAGTACCAAAAAGGTAATTTTTATAATTCCGGAAAAATTTGTATATAGATTTGCTGCGAATCTATTCACTAACTAAATCTGTATTGCATGAAAAACACCACACTCTCTCTGATGGCCGCCGTGTTCGCGGGCATGATGTTATTCTCGGTCAGCGCAAGTGCGCAGGTTGAAAAAGGCGCTGTCATGGTTGGCGGCGGCATCAACTTCCAGTCTGAAGACGGCGAGTCACAGTTCCAGTTTGAGCCCAACATAGGTTACTTTCCTGTCAATAACCTGGGTGTTGGCGTGAACTTCAACATTGATGTGGAATCGGAAGAGACCCAGATGGAGTTCGGCCCTTACGTACGCTACTACGTCTGGAAGGGTCTGTTCCCGCAGGTGGGACTGCTTTACAACAAAACCGGAGAGGACGACGCCTACTCCGAGTACAATCTGTCCCTTGGCTACTCTGTATTTGCCAACAAGAACGTGGCTTTCGAGCCAATCGTGAACTACACCATTGGCGATGGCTACAGCCGTTTCTACCTGGGTGTTGGCGTGCAGGCATTCCTGGGCCGCAAGTAGTCTGTTCTTAATACGCTTCATAGATGCGGGGTTGGTCCATTTCGGATTCAACCCCTTTTTTATTCTGATATTTGATATCTTTGTGTAATGGTAGTAGTCGTGCCGGATGCCCCTGACTGAAAAGAATACATAAAAGTATTTCGGCCGGATATTCTTAAAAGCAAACTGAAATGAAAGAAAAAATACAGGAACTAATTGCCGCCGGCAAAACAGAAGAAGCGCTTGAGCTACTGAAAAACTGCACCGACGAGGCACTCCTCCTGATGGCCCGATTCAGCGGTCTGAAACGACAGTACAATATGGGTATGATAAGTTTTGAGGACTGGACGCGCACACAGAACCAGATTAACTACGCCGCGCTTGAACTGGCCGACGAGTGTAAAGAGGATGCCGGAAATACGGGAAAACGGAGTGTCAGCGCCTTTATTTCCTATAATCACAAGGATTCATCCGAAATGGAGCGGGTCAAGGGCTGGCTGGAAAGCAACGGCGTGGAGGTCACGGTGGATGTACAGGATATGCGGGCCGGCGAGGAGATAGAATCGTTTATACGAAGCGCATTTGATAAAAGTCGCTTCGTATTATCCATGGTATCGCAGAACAGCCTGATGTCGGGTTGGGTGAGCAAGGAGTTTAATACCGCACTTGTTTTGAATAATCGCACGAGTAAGTGGATACCGGTCAGTCTGGACAAGAGTGTTTTTGATCGTAAATTTTACGAGAATGCAAATGAAAGTATTGATCGTGAACTTGAAGAGTTGAAAAAAACCATGATTGAGCACCTCAACGATGATTATGATACACGTCCGCTCCAGACTCAACTTAACAGGCTAAAGGATCTTAAATCCAATTTAGGATATACAATAGAGTCACTACAGCGTGTACTGATCGTGGATATTGCAGGCCCATCATTCGATCAGGGCATGAAAAAAGTGCTGGCTTCAATGAGAAACGTATAAATCCGGCTTTCCCACCATGAAAAAAACACTCTCCCAACATCTCGACCCGGCGCAGGGGCCCAAGCGTATTCTGGCACTCGACGGGGGCGGCATACGCGGTGCACTCACCCTGGGTTACCTGAAGCGCATAGAAGGCATACTGCAGTCGGCCCATGGTACCGATTACAGGCTTTGCGATCATTTCGACCTGATTGGCGGCACTTCCACCGGTTCCATTATTGCCTCGGCACTGGCACTTGGCATGTCGGTGGACCAGATACGCGATCTGTACATGGATCTGGGGGGAAAGATATTCGACAAGAAAAATAACTGGTGGAACCCGCTTGAAACTGCGCGCTTCCTGAAGGCCGGCTACAATCACAAAACGCTGGAAAAATGTCTGCACGATGCTTTCGGAGATGTTACGCTGGGCAGCGATAAAATACAGACCGGACTGTGTATCGTGGCCAAGCGGGCCGATACAAACAGCACCTGGCCACTCATCAATCACCCCGGCGGCACGTTTTACGATTCTCCGATGGGTCGCAATAAAAACATACCGCTCTGGCAGGCGGTGCGGGCCAGCAGCGCAGCACCCACCTATTTTGTACCCCAGATGATTGATGTGGGCGACGGCGTCCGGGCGGCGTTTGTTGACGGTGGTGTGAGTATGGCCAACAATCCGGCACTTACCCTGCTTCAGGTCGCTACCCTGCAGGGTTTCCCTTTCCGCTGGGAGATGGGAGAAAACAACCTGTCGCTCGTATCGGTGGGTACAGGATACACCGTGTTCCGGAAGGCGCCCTCTGATATTGATGATGCCTGGCTCGCCACCTGGGCTTCCAGTGTGCCCGATATGCTCATGCAGGATGCCAGCTGGCAAAATCAGATTATACTGCAGTGGTTATCCAACTCACCCACTGCCCACCATATTGATATGGAAATGGGCAACCTTGACAAGGACCTGCTGGCGGGCAAACCCATGTTGCACTACCTGCGCTACAATCTGGCCTTTACGGAAAACACTCTGAACGGCCTCGGACTTGGCCGCACGTTCTCCGCCAAGGATATCACTGATCTGGCAGAAATGAGCAATGCGCACAACCGCCATATTCTGTACGACATAGGAAATGCCGCTGCGGGACAGGATGTGAAGGATGAGCATTTTGGGTGATCTAACACCGGCATTCCCGTTCGAGACATTCAGTAATATATCGGGTTGGGAAATCAACGATACTTCGAACTCCCATTAGCCGGGTGGCTCTTTGCGTATTCTCTTGCTTTGGGCGTCAGTGTCTTGAGACGCTCGCTACGCTTCTCCGGATCGGGGTGTGTGCTGAGGAATTCGGGCGGACGACCGCCGCCTGACTGGTTCATGCGCTCCCAGAAAGGGGCCGCCTCGTCGGGGTTGTAGCCCGCCATGGCCATCAGGTACAGACCGATTTCGTCGGCTTCGCTCTCGTGTGTGCGGCTGAAGGGCAGCAATACGCCTACCTGCGTGGCGGCTCCGGCAGCCAGCATGACAAGCTGTCGGGTCTCCTCCGGCTTCTGGGCCATGGCAATATCCAGTGCACTCATACCCAGATTGGCCATTAGTCCCTGGCTCATGCGCTCGTTGCCGTGCTGCGCGAGCGCGTGCGCAATCTCGTGACCCATCACCACGGCGAGGGCATCTTCATTTTTGGTAACAGCGAGGATACCCGTATAAACCACCACTTTGCCGCCGGGCATGCAAAACGCGTTGATCGTTTCCTTGTTGTCCACCACGTTGAACTCCCAGGCGAAGTTTTTCAGCTCCTCCGTTTTGCCGATAGAGCCGTAATAGGTTTCAACCGCCAGGCGGATATCGTTGCCGACCCGGCGTACCAGATCTACTTCCTTGCCCTTTTCCATGGGCTTGTTCTCCGTCAGATACGTCTGATATTCTGCGAAACTCAGCTGATTCATGGCATCAATCGAGATCAGGTTCAGTGCCTTGCGACCGGTGAAGATAGTTTCGGTGCAGGCGTACAGGAGGGGCAGCAGGGCCAGAATGAAGACAGCTTTCTTGTTCATATTGTGTGTTTTGTCATCGGGATGAATGCCTCAAAGGTCGGAGGTTTTTGGATATTAACACGAAAAAATAACGATCGGGTTGTTCTGCCTGTGCTGGATGAATGGCAAATTTTGTCAGAGCGCCAGTTTCAGGGCTGCCGGCAAAAGGGAAAACTCCACCGGGGTATGTCCCAGAAATTCACCGTCGGCTTCCACCAGACAGGGGTCGCTGCCGCTGGCCTCCACGCGCACGCGATCGGTCTGATAGCCTTCGATACGCGGATGTTCGAGCAGGGTTCCCTTGTAAAACCGGCCGCTCTGGAGCAGCACCTCGAGTTTGGGCAGCTTCCTGGCGAACGTCAGGGCCAGCAGTCCGTCGTCGGGCACTGCGTGCGGCACGAGCTGCATGCCGCCGCCCGAGTAGCGGCACAGTCCGATATTTATCGTGTAGAATTCGTCCTCCACTGTTCTTCCGTTGAAGATTATCCTTGCTTTTGACGGAACATACTCCATCAGGTAACGCCCCACGGCGAGCAGATAGGAAGTTTTGTTCCGCGCCGGTTTTTTCAGCAGTTTCCAGGTGATGAATCCGTCGTAAGCCATGCCGGCCACGTTCACGAAATACCGCCGGTGTGTGGCTCCGTCGCGGGTATATTCCACCAGGCCGATGTCCTGCAGGACTGTTTCCGGCTGTACGAGTCGCTGCAGGCGCGCACGCGGCTCGAAGGGCAGCTGATACTGCCGGGCCCAGTCGTTGCCCGTGCCGAATGGCAGCAAGGCATACGTGATATCCACCGGCGACCGGTGCTGCTGCGTAAACAGCCCGTGTACCGTTTCATGATTCGTGCCGTCGCCGCCGATGGCCATGATTCTCCCGGCACCGGCGAGCACGGCATCCTCCGCGAGCTGCATGGCATGACCGCGGTATTCGGTGAATCGCACAGTGAAGGGTATCTCCAGCTCCTGAAAAATACGTTCAATGTCGGGCCAGGCACGACCCATGGCGCCCCGGCGGGCAGCAGGGTTGGCGATGATATACCAGCATGCAGGATTGGTACAGGATTGAGGCCCCCATGCGGGGTAACTTTTTTCAGACATAAATCACGGTTATTTCGGGGAACAAACGTGACGAAAACGGCAGGGAATGACGAAGATACTCAGGGTTTAGCGATCTTTGCAGAAATATGGAACAAATTCTCTTCAAACAGGAATATCGCTATCTGTGGGCAGGCGCCGGACTGCTGTTTATGGCCATTGCCGGACTGTTCCTTGATGTAATGGACGTGGATGCGGCCCAGTACGCCTCTATCGCACTGGAAATGACGCAGAACAGCTCGTGGCTGCAGGTGATGCACCGGGGCGCTGACTACCTCGACAAGCCGCCGTTGCTGTTCTGGCTGTCGGCAGCCTCGTTTGAGGTGTTTGGCGCGCATAACTGGTCGTACAAGCTGCCCTCTCTGCTGGCCGCCATCGGGGGTGTTTGGGCTGTTTACAGGTTTACGCTGCTTTTCTACGACAATAAAACGGCCCGGCAGGCGGCCTTCATACTGGCTTCTTCGCTGGGTTTGCTCCTGATCTGCAACGACGTGCGCACCGACACCCTGCTGCTCGGTACAACCGCGCTGGCTATATGGCAACTGGCAGCTTACCTGTATACCGGTGGCTGGCGATACCTGGTTGGTGGATTCTTTTTCGCCGGACTGGCCATGCTGTCGAAAGGGCCGGTCGGACTGGTGATGCCCGGATTTGCAGTGGGTAGTCACCTGCTGCTGAACGGCCGCTGGCGCGATATTTTCAGGTGGCAGTGGATAGCGGGGTTGGGCGTCACTGCGCTGGTACTCGCGCCCATGTGCCTGGGCCTGTGGCGGCAGTTCGACCTGCACCCCGAAAAAATAGTGGATGGAAGAACCGGCGTTTCGGGGCTCTACTTCTTCTTCTGGGAACAGAGTTTCGGGCGTATTACCGGAGAAAACAAGTGGAAAAATGATACAACCGTGCTCTATTTCCTGCACGTTTATCTGTGGGCATTCCTGCCCTGGTGCCTGTTGCTGCCCGGTGCCTGGTGGCGTTCGGTAAAGGATATTGTCAGGAGAAAAACATCCTTTCTGAAGGAGAATTACTCCATCGGGGCCTTCACACTGACCTTCATCGCGCTTTCACTCTCGCGATACAAGCTGCCGCACTACATATTTGTGACAATACCCTGGGCGTCTGTGCTGGTGGCGGCATATCTGAACAGTATTTCTGTCCGGAAAATTCACTGGGCTGCCATTTATTTCCTCGGGTTTATCGGCATGATTCTGACGAGCCTTATTCTCATTTTTGTTTTCCCGGATGCGGGTGTGTTCGTCTGGGTAGCCGTGTTGTTGCTGAAAGGATTACTTGTGTGGCAGGTCGTCCGGCAGCCATTCCCGGCCGACAGCGATGCCCTGGTATTGCGGGGTGTGCTTTTTTCATTCATCATCGGACTGGTGATGAATTTTCATTTTTATCCGAAATTATTGCCGTACCAGTCGGGCAGGGCGGTGGCCGAACTGGCGCGCAGTAAAGGTATAGCGCCGGAAAAGTTGACTTATTTTCACCGGGGAAGTCACGCGCTGGATTTTTACAACGGCAAATACCTGACTGCTTATGACTTGTATGAAGATATCCGGAAGCGGGCAGCTGAAGAGGGCGGCTTCTGGGTATGTGCCGACGAGGCGGGCAAGGGAGAACTGGAGATCAACCAGATCAGGTTCACCGTGGAGGGCGAGTTCCCTCATTATCCGGTGACACTGTTAAAAGGCACCTTTTTGAATCCAAAAAAGAGGGATTCTGTGCTCGATCGCATATATTTGCTCAGAATAGAACAAAACTGAAACATGAACTGGGGAATTATCGGAATGGGCCGCATTGCCCGCAAGTTTGCCGACGATCTGAAACTGATACCGGGCGCCCGTTTGCACGCGGTGGCATCCACATCGGCGGATCGCGCGGGTGCGTTCGCGCGCGAGTACGGCGCGCAGCACGCGTACGGGCGCTACGAGGATTTGTTGTCCTGCGAGGGGCTCGATGCCGTTTATGTGGCTACACCGCACGTTTATCACTGCGAAAACGCGCTGATGTGTCTGGAAAACGGCCTTCCCGTATTGTGCGAGAAGCCCTTTTCGATGAATACACAGGAGACCCGGCGCATGATTGAAGCGGCGCGCAGAAACCGCGTTTTCCTGATGGAGGCGCTCTGGAGTTTCTTCATTCCGGGTGTACAGAAAGCGTTTGACCTGCTGGAGCAGGGTGTTATTGGCGAACTGCATACCATCCGGGCCGATCTGGGCTTTCACATGCCTCCCGAGGATCTGAACAACCGGGTTTACAACAAGGCACTGGGCGCTGGCTCCCTGCTCGATCTGGGTGTTTATCCCGCCATGCTCTCGCTGGCGCTGCTGGGTCGCCCCGAGCGGTCGGATATCATGGCCATGGGTACGTTCACTGGCACCGATGTGGACGAGAGTTGCTCTTTCATGTTCCGGTATCCCGGCAACAAACTGATGATCGGGTATTCTTCCATTGCTGCCAATACATCGCTCACTGCCGGATTATACGGCAGCAAAGGGCATATCCTTCTGCATCCGAGATGGCATCATCCCGTGCGTCTCACCGTTTCGCACTACGACGGCCGTCAGGAACAGCTGGAGGATATCGAAACGCCCTACACCGGTCACGGCTATCACTACGAAGCTGCCCACGTCATGGATTGCCTGAGCAAAGGTCTCACAGAAAGCCCCGTCGTACCGCTCGGGCTCACCCTCGGCCTCACCGAAACGCTGGATGCGATCAGGGAGGAAATTGGGCTGGAGTATTGTTGAATATCGAACTCCGGATATGGCATATCGAACATCGGATATGAAATATCGAACTCCGAATATCGAACTCCGAATGTCGAAGTAAGGTGTACGCCTGATTTCTGGTTCGTTTCACCCCTCCGGGGCTTTATTTACTTTGTGGGTACGTTTTGCTGGTAACATGCTGCTCCTCCGGAGCTGGATCGTGGTTCAGGGTAGATTTTGAGGGTAGTTCCGGTCTGAATACCGCTCACACAAGGCTGGTTTATACATGGAGTCACGCTTCCGGTTTTCCTCTCGCGAATCGGGTGCGTACACCCATGAGCGCGATGTTCATCGGGATAATCCCGTTTCAACCGGGAGCAACAAAGGCTAACGGCCTCTCCGCGGCAGCTTCACGTCGTTATCCAACGGCCCGGGCGTACACTTTACTTCGATATTCCTTGTTCGATGTTCCCTGTTCTAACAAACCCAAAGCACGGTTACCCGGCGCTACTCACCGCCGAGCAGGCATCCACCAGTGTTGCAACGGCAACAAACACCATCTCGCGGCCCTCTTTGGTCACGAGTGCTTCCTGGTCGTCTTCATCTTCCAGCACGGCGTCTTCTGCAAAGGCAATGAGGTCTTCCTGGTCGGTATTTTCAAAGAAGACAGTGAGGCGGTCGCGGAATTTCTTGCCCGTGGAGGCTTCCATCAACTCGTAGTTTTTCTCCTCGGCAACGCCGATGTGCTCCTCGGAGATCTCGGGGAGGTCGCCGTTTACGTTCGTGATGGAACGCCAGGCTATGAGACAAAGATACTGCAGGTACCCTTTCTCGTCTTCGGTGAGCAGATCGAACTGTTCGCTGAAAAGCCAGGCAAAAACTACCGGCTGAGCCTCGGCAAATTCTTCCATCAGCTGTTCGTAATGGCCATCTTCCAGATCGCCCAGTTCGTCTATGACAGCATCTATAATGTCTTCTGATACAAATTCCATCGTGTTGCAGGTTAATGAAGCGGCGCACAGACCGCTGCAACCGCAAAGGTACGTTTTATAGCCTTCTGAAGGAAATGTCAGTCGCCATGACGCACAAAATCCTATATTTGCGCGTCTATCACCACTTTAAGCTCTGATTATGCTTCGCGTTGCCCTGCTGGATATGTATAACGGCGAGCCAAACCGCGGTATTCCCATGCTCCGCGGTATCCTCGGCCGATACGCCAGCCTCCTGTCTTTCGATCATTTCGACGTGCGCGAGCGCTGCGAAATTCCCGATCTTTCCTATCAGATTTATATTTTTTCCGGCGGTCCGGGCGATCCGCTGGAGGAGGGCGGCGACTGGCAGGCACCGTTTTACAAACTGATGGAGGATATCTGGCAGCACAACAAACACACGGGAACCGACAAGAAACAGGTGCTGTTCATCTGTCATTCCTTTCAGATGGCCTGCCACCATTTCGGGATAGGGGAGGTGTCGAAGCGCTTCAAAATGTCTTTCGGTACATACCCTGTACACAAAACGCACGACGGTAAAGAGGAGCCGTTGTTCGCTGCGCTGCCCGATCCGTTCTATATCGCCGATTTTCGCCGGTTTCAGGTTACGCAACCCGATCAGGCGCGTATCAGGGAGCTGGGTGCCAAAATCCTGTGTCTGGAAACGCTGGCCCCGCATCACCACCACGAGCGGGCTGTCATGGCCGTCCGGTTCAGTCCGGAAATCATCGGAACGCAGTTTCACCCCGAGGCCGATCCCGACGGCTTGCTCACGTATTTTGCGGAGGAGGAGCGCCGGAAATCTATCGTGGATGAACACGGAGAAGCCCGCTATCACCACATGATTCACGATTTGTCGCACCCGCAGAAGATCAGGCTCACGTTTGAAACCATCGTGCCTGCTTTTCTCGATCATGCGGTGGAGGTGCTGTCGGAGGTGCACGCCTGACCCGGATGTTTTACGGTTAACTTCAGGCAATGGAGACTGCGCCCGGCTTTGTTACTTTTTTGTCTTGATACAAAAAAGTAACCAAAAAAAATCAAGGCTTTTTAAAAATCCAGCGATTTTGACTCCATTTTCGGCGGGTTCGCGCCCAAACTCGCCCCTCCTGTCGTCGGGGCTCAAACAAGGGCGCTCTCAACCGCCTCCAATGGGTCAAAATCGGGATTTTTAAAAGGCCGGTTAGCATATCGGCCGTATATCTTCAAACATTCAGGATAGCGGGTTGATATCCGGATAAAGCCGTATCTGGTCCGTGTCGTGGTAACTGGTGCGACTACTCCTTCGCCTGGCTGTCCATGAGAATTGTGACGGGGCCGTCATTTACGAGGCTCACCTTCATATCAGCTCCGAATTCGCCGGTTCGTACCTGTATGCCGGTTTCAGCGCTCAGCATGGCCACAAATTTTTCGTACAGCGGAATGGCCTGTTCCGGTCGCGCGGCGCGAATAAAGGAGGGCCTGTTTCCCTTTTTTGTGCTTGCATGCAGGGTGAACTGACTTACCACCAGCAACTCACCACCCACGTCCTGTACCGACAGGTTCATTAGTCCGGCCTCGTCGGAGAATATACGCATACTGGCTGTTTTTTTGCATAGCCATTCGGCATCTGCCTCGGTATCGGCCGGTTCTATGCCGAGCAGGATAAGCAGTCCTGTGCCGATGGAAGATTTTATCTGGCCGTCAATCGTGACGGATGCTGCCGAAACCCGTTGAATTACTATTCTCATGGTGAAATAACAGGGCTTGTGACGGAAAAATACCGACTTTTGCCCGCGATTGTGAAATTAATCACCGCAAAACTATTTAAATCATGTCTATCGTAAAAGAGTTCAACGATTACCGCTCCCGCATGAACGATCGCCTGATGGCGGAAGACAATAAAGTCATCAAACGATTCTGGAGTCTCGACAACCAGACGTATCAGGAAGGTGCCCTCGATGTGAAAACCAAGGAAATGCTCGGACTGGTAGCTTCCATGGTGCTGCGCTGCGACGATTGTATCAAGTACCACCTCGGAAAATGCCACGAACTGGAAGTGACCACAGAACAGATTTTTGAAATCTTCGCGGTGGCCA
>JAJTFM010000066.1 GCA_021298575.1 Saprospiraceae bacterium
CCGGATGAAAATAAGTTTTGAAACGTATGCCCAGAAAATCAGAAATGTACCGGTGATACCAGATCCGGCCAATAACTACTGGATGCTCAATAATACCAATGGATACCCCATTTTCAAGGTAGTGAGCGAGGGCCGCGGAGTCAATTACGGACTGGATGTGGCCGTGGAGAAAATGTTCACCCGATCCTATTATGTACTGGTAACAGGCTCGCTGCTGGGTGCGAAATTCCAGCCCTTCAACGGAAAAACATACAACTCCAGATGGGCTTCCGGATTCACCAGTTCCCTGACCGCAGGAAAAGAATTCAACTTCAGAAAAGGACGTGTCCTGCAAATAGGCGGTCGTTTTCTGTGGAGCGGAAACGCCCCCTACACCCCTTATGACCCGGTACAATCACAGATACAGGGCACCTATGTAGCCAGCGACGCCATCAATTCAGCCAGAATCCCCAACTACTTCCGCCTCGATACCAGGGTGCAGTACAGATATAATGCACCACGGCTGGCAGGCAGTATCAGTCTGGATATTCAGAATGTTTTGAACAGAATCAATGCAACTGGTGTTGGTTATGATGCCGACACAAATTCTACTTACATTCAGTACCGGGGTGGCGGCTTCGTGCCCGTGCTGGCGTTTCAATTCGACTTCTGAACATAAACACAAAATGTCCGTTTCTGAAAAACTCCGCGCCCTCTTCGAGTCCAAATCGAAAGCAAACCTCGAAGCCGGCCAGGCTTTCCTGAGTGAAAACGCACTTCGTACAGGGGTAACAACCCTCGAAAGTGGTCTTCAATACGAAATCATACAGGCAGGTGATGGCCCCAAACCGGGTCCCACGCAGGTTGTCAAGTGCCACTACCACGGTACACTCATTGATGGCAGGGTATTCGACAGCTCCGTACAACGGGGCCAACCAGCCTCCTTCCCGCTCAACCGCGTAATTCCGGGCTGGACAGAAGCCCTGCAACTTATGGGAGTGGGCAGCAAATGGAGACTGTTTCTTCCACCTAATCTGGCCTACGGCGACCGGCAGGTAAGCGCCGAAATCGGCCCGAACAGCACGCTCATCTTCGAAGTAGAGTTGCTGGGGATTGGATAGTTTTTTTTGCAGCTACTATACTTAAAACAGCCATACCTGCGTTAAGTATATATTATCCCTGCAAAACACCTAAACTACTCTGAACAGAATCTCGAACCATGGCAAGCGCAAACTACAAGATCCTGCTGGTGGAAGACGACCAAAACTTTGGTGATGTACTTCGCTCCTATCTCGAAATGCACGACTATGATGTCACTCTGGCTACCGATGGAGTTGCCGGACTCGAAGTCTTCCGTAAAGGAACCTTCGACCTGTGTGTTTTCGATGTAATGATGCCCCGAAAAGACGGCTTCACACTCGCTAAAGATGTTCGTGAGCGCAACAAGGAAATTCCGATCATCTTCCTCACAGCTAAAACCATGAAAGATGATGTGCTGCAGGGATTCAAAATCGGAGCTGATGACTACATTTCCAAGCCATTCAACTCCGAAGAGCTTTTACTCCGTATTCAGGCGGTTCTCAAGCGGGCCAACAAGGCACCCGACCCGCGCGATGAGCAGCGCGAGTACATCATCGGACTTTACCACTTCAACTACCCGCTGCGTATCCTCACATTCAATGGAGAAACTTCCGGCGAAAAACAGTGGAAACTGAGTCCCAAGGAGGCCGAACTCCTGAAGATGTTCTGCAAATACATCAATGATGTCACGCCCCGCTCGGAAGCCCTCACCAAGATCTGGAATGAAGATACCTACTTCACAGCCCGGTCAATGGATGTATTCGTAACAAAACTCCGCAAGTACCTCGCACTCGACAGCAATATCGAGATAGTCAATATTCACGGAAACGGATTCCAGCTGCTTGTAAAGGAATCTGCCGGCGTGACGGGCTAAGCGTTTACTCAGGATTTTCCGGCATTGGCGAAATGAGCCATTTAGACAAGGCCGGAAAATCCTGAGCATGCTTCAAAGGGTACAAGGCAAATTCGTTCAACAGCGCAGGGTTTATTATTTTTGTGGCTCAGAACGAACTGACTATGTCCCTCCTCCAGCGTATCTTCCAGAAATATACCGGCGTCCTGCGCAGCCTCAAGGCTGTATATGTGATAAACAACGTGCTCAATGCAGGGAAGCTGCTGCGGAACCGAACGCTCTACCGACACTACGGTGTATCAAAAAGTGTATTCAGCCCAATCGGCTTCAGCGATTTCAAACATAACCCGCACTCAGACGAGGCGCCCTGGCTCGACCGGCCGGAGCGCCTCGTTCTTTTGGAAAACAATCCGGAATTTCAGGCTTTCCCACCTGAGATCCAGACTGAAATCAGGCGATTCGAACGTGAGGGATATATGATACTCAACCGGTTTTTCAATCCCGAAGATACCAGCCAGCTGAATAAAACCGTGGACGAGATGCTGGAAAGCGGCAAGACTGGCTACAACTATACCGGAAGAAAGATATTCAACCTCTGGGAAAGCAGTGAACTGGCCCGCGAGTGCTTCTTCAGGAATCCGGAACTGACGAACCTGCTTTCTTTCTTGCTCGGACGCCGGGTTATACCCTTCCAGTCGCTCAACTTCACCCGCGGCAGCGAACAACGGGCACACTCGGATGCCATACACATGACCACCCAGCCACAGGGATTCCTGATTGCTACCTGGATTGCGCTGGAAGATATTGATGAAGGAAGCGGCCCGCTGGCTTACTATCCCGGAAGTCACAGACTGCCCTTTGTTTCAACCGAAGATTACAACTCGGGGAATGGTACTTTTACCATTGGCAGTGACAGCAATCGTCATTACGAGGACAAAATCGAGGAGATTATTGCTCAAAAAGGGCTGGAAAAGCGCATTTTCCTCGCCAAACGAGGCGATGTGCTCATCTGGCACTCCAACCTCCTGCATGCAGGTACGCGCATCACGCGCGAGGGCGCAACACGTCGCAGCATGGTGTGTCACTATTATGCCGAAAATGCAATTTGCTATCATGAAATGTCGCAACGCCCGGCAATATTACCCGTTTAATTCCCGACAGAACCCGCCGGGAACACAGGATTAAACGCTGACAGAACCATTTTCCACCTCGAAAATCCGGAAATCACCGGGAAACTCCCTGATTACAGCCTCTATTCTGAGCCGTTGTGTGTCGGTAATAAACACCTGACCAAAATCACGCTCGAGTAACAAGCCAACCAGATGCCTGACACGGTTTTCATCGAGTTTGTCAAAAATATCATCGAGCAATAATATAGGAGCTGTGCCGGTGCTGAGCCGAAGAGCCTCGTATTGTGCCAGCCGCAATGCCAGCAGGAAAGACTTGAGTTGCCCCTGTGAAGCAAACTTTTTCACAGGAAGATCATTCATAAACAGTCGCAGGTCATCCTTGTGTACACCAGCCGTGGTTCGCTGCAAAACTCTGTCCTTGTCCAGATTCTCGCTGAGCACACTTTCCATTGACTTTTCCTCCAGGTCAGACTGATAGGTTACACTGACACGCTCCCGGCTGCCCGATATGGCGGAGTAAAAATCAGAAAAAAGGGGAATCAGTGTGGCTTCAAACGCCTTTCTGTGCGAAAATACCACCGATGCAGGCTCCGGCATCTGGCGGTCAATACTTTCAAGCAGCGCAGAATCGAAGCGATGATATTCTGCAAATGACTTCAGCAAAGCATTCCGTTGGCGGAGCAGGGCATTGTAGGTCATGAGGCTGCCCAGATATTCAGCCGAATTTTGCGAAAGTGTGGAGTCAATGAACTTGCGGCGGTCCTCGCTGCCCTCCTGAACGAGCGCTACATCGTCGGGAGCAATCATAACCACAGGGAAGCGACCTATATGATCAGAAAGACGCTCCAGTGTATTGCCATTTCGCTCGAATTCCTTGGATTGTCCGGCGAGAAACCTGGCCACGATTTTGGTGTGTTCGCCAGCTTGATCAAAATGTCCTTCTACCCGGTAAAAAGACTCCTCGTGCCTCACCAGGTTTCGATCACTGAGACCCGAGTGGCTCTTGCACAGACAAATCAGGTGAATGGCATCCAGCACATTCGTTTTTCCCATCCCGTTAAGGCCGGTCAGGCAATTGAGACGCGCCGAGAAGTCGAAATACTGACTCTCATAGTTTTTGAAGTTGGTAAGTTTGAGCCGGGCCAGAAACAAATCAGGATGGATTCGAATAGTTAAATATCCACTGTACCCCGTATCTGTCAATACAGGAGCCGAAATAGGCTCCCCAGAAGGTTTCCTGAAGCTGAGAGGTGATTACCCCGCCATCCGACAACAAATCGAAAAGCCTGGAGGTTTCTTCACGCGAATCGGGTTCTACACTGATATGTACATTATTACCCGTCGCAATCTGAAAACCCATAGATTCGGGGGCATCCGAGCCCATCAGTCACCGCCAAAAACAGACTGATAAAACCTGAATGCCTCTTCAGTTGAATGCGCAAAATTCAGGTAGGTTGACACTCTTGCCATGTTTGCAGATTGAAAGTGGTGCTTATTTTTCGGAGAGAAATCGGATTAGTACCAGGCGAATATCATTTCGGATATCAGCCTTGTCTTTTGCATCGGGTTTGATAATGACCGGAATATCAGGATTCGTTGATTTCCCTTCGGCATCGAGTGATGCTTTCAGAAAGGTCATATTTGATTCATTCCCGGACAGCAGAAACTCCGGAAGCGCAATTTTGTACATTTTGTTTTCATCCAGTTCTATTCCGGCTATATTCCATTTCCCTTCACCGGATCTGTCTATTTCACGGAGTTGAAGATAACCGCCATTTCCTTTATTGCCATAACTGGCATCAAGGGTTTTTCTGAGCAGGGAACCCCGCATTTCAACCTCCAGAACTGCTCCGCCGAAGGGCATCATCCTGGCCACATCCAGTTCAGACAGTTTGCCTGCCAGCACATCGTCTATCCGGATAGAACCGCTGTTGAGCAGCGCTGCATCCGGTTTGTTTCTGGAGGCAGACATCATGGCACCCGTGATTATCTTGCCCACAGGAACCTGTTGATGGCGAATCACAGCTTCCCTGCAATCCAGTGGCTCTTTAAGGTCGGTAATGACACGCCTGGCATCAATACCCGCTGCAGAAAGTGCTTCTTCCCTGATTTTTTCCCATTTCGACACTACCAGAGCAGTGCCTGGTTCATCCGGAAGTGTGGCATCAATCTGCCTTAGTTCAGAAGAAACAGTAACCGCCTTTTTATGTTTGTCAAAGTGCAGTGTATGTATATAAACTGTCTTTGCATTGGCATCGGCCTTGGCCACTGTGGTATTGCCGATATGAAAAATCATGTTGTTGTGATCATGACCTCCCATCACCAGTGGAATCTGCGGCAAAAAGCTGGCCAATTTTTTGTCGTCGGCAATATTCAGGTGGGTAATGGCGACTACTGCATCGGTTACAGGCTGTAAAACACTGTAACTTTCACGGGCTTTGGCCTCCCAGTCAGAATATGAAACCCAGGGTTTCTTCCCTGTACTGATAACCGCACCAAACAGACCAAGATCAAGGCTTGTTCCGTCTGCATCAGTGAAGTGCATGATTTTGGTGTCCTTACACTCGGAAACAGAACCGTCAGGTTTTTGCCTGTAAAATGGCTTGAGCACCTCTGCCCCACCCTGAACGGCTGTCTGGGGCTTCATACGAAGATTTCCGCCCAGCCACTCAAAAGACGATTCGTTCATTCTTTCCTGCAGATCAGGGAGGTCGTAGTCAAATTCGTGATTGCCAAACACCACCATATCGAGGCCGAGCGTGTTCAGTGTCTCCACCATATGGCGGCCTCTTATCCGCTTGTTTTCATATTTCAGAGATCCGGTGATTGACGGACTGATAAAATCGCCGGCGAGTATAGTAATCGTATTGGGATTTTTTTCGAGCAAATCTTTCCGAAGCGCTGCCACCCGTGCCAAACCTCCGCGATTATCGGCACCCGGACTGATTTCATACACGTCGTTCATCTGAAGGAAAACAACCTCAATATGCCCATCATCGCCTCCGGAAACGGCCAATCTGTCTTTCAGTATCCCGCAGGAAACCGAAAAAAAGAGGAGAGATACCAGAACCGGGCGAATTGCCCGACAAGAAAATTTGAGCATTATGTCGGAATTTGCGGAAATTAGCGCGAAGATAAAAAATTGTCGGGTAATTTGCCCACATATTTGCTCTTTCCAACCACCAAATACAAGAAAATTCAGGTTTATGAACCAGAATAACTCCACCACCCCGCCCGTTTTGTGGCAACCTTCTCTTGAAATTCAGGATCAGAGCCACCTGTATCAGTTTATGAGATGGCTGCACCAGGAAAAGAATCTCTATTTTGAAGACTACCACGCGCTCTGGAAATGGTCTTGCGATTTTCAGGCAGATTTTTGGGAAAGTCTGTGGGTTTATTTCCGGATTGCTTCTCATTCTCCCCATAAAAGCGTTCTCGGGAGCTCTGAAATGCCCGGAGCCCGGTGGTTTGAAGGGGCCACGCTGAATTATGCAGAACATGTTTTCAGGGGAAAAACCACTGCATATCCTGCAATTGTTTTTCAAAGTGAACAACACGAAATGCAATATATTTCGTGGGATGAGCTGGAGCTGCAAACCGCGGCATTCGCTTCATTTTTGAAAAAAAAAGGAATTGTGAAGGGCGACCGGGTGGCCGCGTATCTTCCCAATTCACCACATGCCATTGTTGCATCCCTTGCCTGCATGTCCATTGGGGCAATATGGTCGTCCTGCTCACCCGACTTCGGCGCGTCAAGTGTGGCCGATCGCTTTGTTCAGATAGAACCCAGGGTGCTGATTGCCGTTGACGGGTATTCCTATGGCGGAAAAGCCTTTGACAAAACCGGAGAAGTTGGTCAGCTCTGCAACCTGCTGCCGTCGGTTGAACAGATTGTGCTTATTCCCTACCTGAAATCAGATACAATACCGGCAGTCGCCCGCACCGGGTCCGGTGAACTGGTTCTCTGGGACGAAATTCAGTCAGGATTCAGCAACTCCCCGCTGGAATTTACACCCCTTGAATTCTCTCATCCGATCTGGGTACTCTACTCTTCGGGTACTACAGGCAATCCGAAAGCTATCACCCACTCTCACGGGGGTAACCTGCTGGAACACCTGAAGTACCTGCATTTTCACAATGATGTACACCCGGGAGAGCGTTTCTTCTGGTACTCTACCACCGGCTGGATGATGTGGAACTTCACGCTCGCGGCCCTGCTCGCGCGCGCGACCATCGTGCTGTACGACGGCAGCCCCGGTTATCCCGACCTCAACGTACTGTGGGAACTGACAGAAAAAGCCGGAATCACGCACTTCGGCACAAGTGCTCCCTTTCTGGTGAGCTGTATGAAAGCCGGAATATCTCCGGGCAACCGGTTCGACCTGAGCGGCTTGCGAAGTATCGGCTCAACGGGCTCGCCGCTGCCTCCCGAGGCATTTGGATACGTTTATGAAAATATCAAAAGCGATGTCTGGTTGTCCAGCATGGCCGGCGGTACCGACGTTTGCACAGCCTGGGTGGGGGGCAATCCGCTGCTGCCGGTATATCAGGGAGAGATTCAGTGTATTTGTCTGGGTTGTGCCATGGAAAGCTGGAACGAAACCGGATTGCCTGTACCGGAAAATGAAGTCGGAGAAATGGTGGTTACCCGTCCTATGCCATCCATGCCTGTTTTCTTCTGGAATGACGAAGACGGCGCCAAATACCAAAGTTCCTATTTCGAGCAGTATCCGGGAGTATGGCGCCACGGCGACTGGATAAAAATAACGGAAAGAGAATCTGTGGTCATTATGGGTCGCTCCGATGCCACACTGAACAGACAGGGCGTTCGTATCGGCACTGCCGAAATATACAGAGCCCTCGATCAGATACCTGAAATCAGGGATTCACTGATTATAAACCTGGAAAAAGCCGATGGAACCGACTGGATGCCGCTTTTTGTATTGCTGAATACAGGTGCTGAACTGGATGAAATTCTCACAGGGAAGATCAAAACTGTACTGAGAACGACATACAGCCCCAGACACGTTCCCGATACCATCATTGCCGTCCCGGATATTCCCTATACCATTTCGGGAAAGAAAATGGAGACTCCTGTCAAGAAGATTTTTCAGAAGCGGCCACTCGACAAGGCTTTCAATCCGGATTCGATGAGAAACCCGGGATCAATGAAATTTTTTATTGACATGGCAGAAAAGATGTGAATACAAGCGACCGGCACAGGTCAGACGTAGAGCGTTAACGCGTTTTCATCGAAAACATGTTATATTCTGACTGTTAACCCCGTCTTTTACATCCGATTTTGAAAATAAATACCATGCTGATTTCCATTGAACACCTGAACAAGACATATATCATGGGCACCGAGAAGGTGGAAGCCCTGAAGGATGTGTCTATTAATATTGAAAAAGGGGAGTATGTGGCTCTGATGGGCCCGTCGGGAAGTGGGAAATCCACCCTTATGAACCTGCTCGGCTGCCTCGACAGCCCGTCAAGAGGCCAGTACTGGCTCAATGGAAAGGAGGTCAGCACAATGGAAGATTCCGAACTGGCTGAAGTCAGAAACAAGGATATTGGCTTTGTATTCCAGACCTTTAACCTGCTCCCGCGTTTGTCTGCACTGGAAAACGTGGCACTCCCGCTGGTGTATGCCGGAGTGAGTAAGGAAGATCGGCTGGCCAAGGCACGAAAGGTACTCGAGGCTGTAGGACTGGGCGACCGGGTTACCCACAAGCCCAACGAGTTGTCGGGCGGACAGCGCCAGCGCGTGGCTGTAGCACGCGCACTGGTAAATGACCCGGCGATTATTCTTGCCGATGAACCCACGGGAAACCTGGATACCAAAACAAGTTACGAGATCATGATGTTATTCGAAGAGATACACAAAGCCGGCAACACCGTTATCCTCGTAACGCACGAACAGGATATTGCCATGCACGCACACCGCATTATCAGACTTCGCGACGGACTGGTGGAGAGCGATGTGCTCAACGAACCAACTGCCCTGGCAAAAGTGTGAAAATCAGCGAAATATCTTCTCCACCTCGTATATTGAGTTGATCTTTCCGGCAAACAGGCAGTAAAAGCGAGGTGATTCACTGAGCATGGAAATCTCCGTCGGCCTGCCGTCATCTATGTAACTGGCCTGCAGTTTTGATTTAATAGTGAAATAGGAGAAGAGATACTCAAACTGCACGACATCTGAAAAATAGCGCTTCATTTGCGCCAGCATTTTTTGTGCATTGCTGGCCGGCCTTCGGGAGCAATCGGTGCATATTCCGGGTGCACGGGGCGTACATGAGTTGTCTTCGGGAGTCTGGCAATCGAAAACCGGCATTTCATCTGTAGAAATGGCGTGATGCGTGTATGCCACTGAAGACAGCGAAAGCAGTCCGCTCAGTCCGTAGGGCATGATAGAGCCAAACGGACCATCCATTACCGTAAGACCCATATTTCCGAACTGTCTGGAAGTTATGAAACCTATCTCGGATATCTCGTGCGTGAGCGCGAGCGATGGCAGCCCGAACAGGATGTTAATGCTGTTGGTAGCAGCATAGGTAGCGTTTATGACAGCCTCCGTCTCCAGTAACAGCATTTTGTCCGGGGTTTGCACGGTCATCTGCCAGGACTTGCCGAAGGCACCGGCATCAGTGAGCCTTGAACCGGTGAGTACATCTATGGAGGAACAGCTCATTACCTTTTCCGAGTAATAGTTGCCCAGTAAAACAGGATCGAAAGAATGTTCTTCCGTTCTGTAAACAGCCTCCAGCCTGTCGTAATTGAACAAAGGGTGATTATCAGTTCTGTCGCACCTTATATTTAAGTACTCACAGAACCGCTCGAACTGCAACGGGTCCGTGAAACTACCATACTTGTCTATGGCGTAATATTTCTCGAATGAAGCATGAACAAAAGCGCGATGTTCGGCAGTGAACCGAGACTTGTGTTCGTCGCTCATGGCAGCAGTAGCCAGGCTGCGCGGGTAATGATAACCGCTGTGCAGACGGGCCTGATTCACCAGTGACGCTTTTCTGAAGAGAAACTGTTCTTTTTCTATCAATACAACAGAAGCACCCCTTCCTGCCAGAAAAAGTGCGGCGTAACACCCGAAAATGCCGCCTCCGATTACCGCATAGTCATAATGCTGCATGAAAAATGGAGCGCCTGCGAGAATCCCCGGGCTTCAGAATCAGTTTTTCGTATTGGATATAACAGCGCTGGTATCACCAATACGGCAGGTACCATTATAACGGGCGCCTTCGTCAACAATCATTGTTTTGGCTGTGATGTTACCCTCGATAACAGCTGTTTCCATCAGGTGAAGAGCCTCCCTGACGTGAACATCGCCCTTTACCTTGCCCTTGACGGCGGCATCGCGCGCGTGAATATTTCCCTGAACGAAGCTGCCTTCGCCCATCACAAAGCGCTTGTCAACTTTGACCTCACCCTGAATAACTCCGTCGAGACGAACATTTTCAGAGCACTCGAATTTCCCTTCAATGGTAGTACCCTTGGCAATTACGGTGGTGGCTACCCCGTCCTTTTCTGCACTGAGGCCTGTGGCAGAGGTTGTGCTCTTGTCTTTTGAACCTGATCCGAACATATACGTTTATTTTTGGCGGTGGTTGTTTTAATTGAATTATAGACAGACAGCTTGTGTCTGACTCGCCCGCAAAAATGCGTATTTTTGCGGAGTTTTCTGAATCAAGTCAAAAAAATAAACTTTATTTAATTTATTACTGATTGATTATCAGTAATATAACCAACAAAATGTCAGTAATTATTCTTGCCATTGAATCTTCCTGCGACGACACTTCCGCTGCGGTTGTGCGCGACGGGGTTGTTTTATCAAACTGTGTAGCCAATCAGGATGCGCACCAGCAGTACGGTGGTGTAGTGCCGGAGGTCGCCTCGCGCGCGCATCAGGCGAACATCATTCCTGTGGTGGATCTGGCCCTGAAAAAGGCGGGAGTTGGCAAGGATGAAATTACTGCTGTGGGATTTACAAGAGGACCCGGGCTGCTTGGTTCGCTTATCGTAGGCACTTCATTCGCCAAATCCTTTGCACTGGCGCATGATCTTCCCCTTATTGAAGTGGATCACATGCAGGCGCATGTACTCGCACACTTTGCCGAAGATCCGAAGCCGGAATTCCCGTTTCTCTGTCTGACGGTGAGTGGCGGCCATACCCAGATTGTGCTGGTCAGGAGTTATTCCGATATGGAAGTACTTGGCAAAACACTTGACGATGCGGCCGGAGAGGCATTCGACAAGTCGGGCAAATTGCTGGGACTCGGATATCCTGCCGGTCCGCTGCTCGACAAGCTGGCAAGGCAGGGCAACCCTGTCTTTGAATTTCCGGAACCCTCCATGGAAGGCCTGAATTTCAGTTTCAGCGGTCTGAAAACCTCTATTCTGTACTTTTTAAAGAAAAAAACAGCGGAAAATCCCGAGTTCATACGGGAAAACCTGACTGATATTTGTGCGTCCGTTCAGCACACTATTGTCACCATTTTGCTGAAAAAATTCAGGAAAGCAGCCCGTCAGACAGGCATCAAAGAACTGGCCCTGGCCGGAGGCGTGAGTGCCAATTCGGGTCTCCGCGAGGCATTTACTGCCCTTGGCGAAAAGGAAGGCTGGAAAACATACATTCCGGCTTTTCAGTTCTGTACAGACAATGCGGGAATGATTGGCGTAACGGCATACTACAAATACCTCGCAGGGGATTTTTGCGGCCAGGACACATCCCCTTACGCCCGACAATTATAGTTATAAACCTATTTTGACATTGTTAACGCTCAATCTGAACTAATCGCCCTACTTTTGGGCCCACTTTATGAATAAAACGCTCGAACAGTTTCGCGAAGTAATCGGCAGATGCCGGGAACTTTTTGAACACAAGACAGCCGATTACGGTACTGCCTGGCGAATCCTGCGTCCATCCAGCATAACCGACCAGCTGTATATCAAGGCTATGCGCATCCGGAGTATCGAGGAAAAGGGGGAGCAAAAAGTGAGCGATCCGGTGGAAGCCGAATTTACCGGACTTGTCAATTACAGTATTCTTGCGCTGGTTCAGCTGGAAATAAGCAGCGATGCTCCACTTGAACTTTCTCTCGGGGAAGCGGTTTCCCTGTACAACGCGCAGGTAGAAGAAAATCTCCGGCTCCTTCAAAACAAGAACCACGATTACGGAGAAGCGTGGAGGCAGATGCGTATCAGCAGCATGACCGACCTGATACTCCAGAAACTGCTCAGAATCAAACAAATAGAGGACAATTCGGGTGCTACACTCGTATCTGAAGGTGTGGCTGCCAACTACCGCGACATCATCAACTACGCCGTATTCTGTCTGATAAAGATGGACGAGGCAAAGCAAAAGGACAGTTAAAAACAGCATTACAATATGACTTCACTTTCATCGCTACTCATTCAGTTTGCCATCGTTGGCGCTGTGCTCACCGGTCTGACGGTTTGGGCGAAAATGCATAAAAACGTGATCTGGACATTTCTTCAGCACTTCGTAGGTGTCTGGTTTGTGTTTTCAGGGCTTGTCAAAGCCGTGGATCCTATCGGAACAGCCTACAAGATGGAGGATTACTTCGCCGCTTTTGAAGTAACTTTCGATGGCCTGAATAATATGTTCAAGGGACTGGCGCCTGTATTTCCGTGGCTCGGAGAGCATGCCATCGCCTTTTCGATAACCATGATTGTACTGGAAATTGTGCTGGGGGTGGCACTGATTATTGGTTGGAGAAAAAAACTTACAGCATGGCTCTTCCTCCTGCTGATGATTGTTTTTACCGTTCTGACGGGTTTCACCTACCTCACCGGTTACGTACCAACCGACGCCAACTTCTTTGATTTTGCCAAATGGGGCCCCTATCTGAAAGAACAGATGCGTGTTCAGGACTGCGGCTGTTTTGGTGATTTCATCAAACTGGACCCAAAAATTTCCTTCTTCAAGGACCTCGGACTGATGATTCCCGCGCTTTTGTTTCTCTGGACCAGAAACTCGCACGAGCTCTGGACAAGGAATGTGCGCGAGATTGTGGCAGGTGTATCAACGGCTGTTATCACCATATTCTGCGTACAAAACACCTGGCTCGATCTGCCAATGGTTGATTTCCGTCCGTTCAAAATCGGAACCAACGTCCGTGAGCGTAAAGAACTGGAATCAAGTGCCAAGGTGGACATTCTCGGCTGGATCCTGGAAAACACCAATACGGGTGAAAAAATCAAATTCATGGAGCCGGAGCCGGGTAAAATCACGTATTACAAACAATACACCAGGGAGCAGGGCTGGAAGGTAAAAGAACAGATCAAGACCGACTGGTATGTACTGGTAGACAGCGTAAAAACGCCTATCACCAAATCCAAAATCAGCGATTTTGCCGTTGAGAGTCAGGAAAACGGAGAAGTTACAGAGGATATCCTCAGTGAAGAAGGATACAGCCTGATGATTGTTGCCTACAAGCTGTACGGCAGCAAGGAAACAGAGAAATACACGGTGCGCGATACGGTATGGCAAACCGATACCATTCAGGTTACACCGGATTCCATGCGTTTTGAACAGCGTTTTGTTTCTGTTCGCAACAGAGAACTTGAAAGAGAAGTTTTCGTTCCCGAGACGGAATATGCAGATCTTTTCACAAAGGGCATCAATCCGCTGGCAGATGCGGCCAAAGCGGCGGGCTGGAAGGTATATGGTATTACAACGTATGCCGATTCGGAGTCAGCATCCGATTTTGCACGCAAAACCGGAGCAAAATATCCATTCTACCGGGCCGATGACAAATTGCTTAAAACAATCATCCGGGCGAATCCAGGGGTTGTTATCTGGAAAAACGGAACAGTAGTGGATATGTACCATCACCGACATATACCAACGTTCGATCAGGTTTCCGCAAAGCACAAGTAAACCGAGATACGAAAGGCCGTCACGAAATACAGTGACGGCCTTTCATGTTTTTGGACCTATGAAGATTTATAAGCCACCTCGTGATCCAGCTTCTGATTGTCAATTCCGGAGAAATAGTATTCCAGGTTGATACCAGCGCAAACATAATCACATATTTAATGAAGATACCCATGTGGGCCGTTCCGGAAAAACCAACATTTACATGTATGTTATCCAGCAGGTATTACCAAGCCGTTAATGACTGGTTAAAAGAAAAAAAAATCCCGGTCTTCTCATCACTGAGAAACCCGGGATTCGGAGGAACCAATATGGATTCGCGGGAGGCGAAGACCTAGTTGGAAGAATACTTGAGTTCCTTGATACGTGCTTTCTTGCCAACCAGTCCGCGCAGATAGTACAGACGCGCACGACGCACACGGCCGCGCTTGATCACTTCGATAGCAGCAATGTTGGGATTGGAGAAAGCAAAGATACGCTCGACACCCACGCCGTGGGAAATCTTGCGGACAGTGAACGTTTTGGTCAGGCCGTGGCCCTTAATCTGAATCACGTCGCCGCGATAGTCCTGCTCACGCGTTTTGTCACCTTCAACAATATTGTAGGTAACAACAATGGTATCGCCAGTTTTGAACGCCGGGAATGATGGCTTTTTCAGCAGTTGTTCCTGCACAAACTGAATGGCTTCCAGTTCTTTCATCGTATAAAAAATTTGTGTGTAGTCCTTTAAAAGAGGCGCAAAGGTAACACAAAGAGTTACTAATTACCAAATTTTTTTGTGAAAATACCTTTATGTTAATTGCCTGTTAAAATAAGTGTTGCAACACTTATTTGTATGAACTTTGCAGCATTGATCGCGTTTAAGAAACGTATATTCAACAATTGATTCAAGTTTTCACTAACCAAACCTTGCATTTCATGAAAAAAATCGTCTTTTTCCTCCTGATTTCGGCCTTTGTTACTTCTGTACAGGCACAAAATTACATCGTTAACGCAGCTTCCAGCGCTATTGTATGGAAGGGTTACAAAGTAACTGGCGAGCACACCGGCACTGTAAAAATCAAGGACGGCAAGCTGTCTTTCAGCAATGGCGTACTGAATGGTGGCGAGTTTACCATTGATATGAACTCCATCAACAACACTGACCTTGAAGGTGAGTGGGCTGGCAAACTGGTTGGGCACCTCAAGTCCGACGACTTCCTCGGTGTGGCAAGTCACCCGACTTCCAAACTGGTCATCACGCGTGCAATTGCCCTCGACACCAAAGGCAACTACAAAATCGTTGGTAACCTCACCATCAAAGGTATCACCAAAGAGGTGAAGTTTCAGGCTAACGTGAAAGAGGCTAACGGCTCAGTAAATGCCACTGGCAAAATCACTGTTGACCGCTCTGAATATGATATCCGTTACGGTTCAGGCTCCTTCTTCGACGGTTTGGGCGACAAAACCATCTATGACGAGTTCGACCTTCAGATAAGCCTCGTGGCTGGCAAATAAGTCAGGCATTCTTTGCCCGATGGCCCTGCCGTTGTTCGGCAGGGCCATTTTTTTATCCGCGTATTAAAAGAATTGC
>JAJTFM010000067.1 GCA_021298575.1 Saprospiraceae bacterium
CAGTTCCCGGAGTACCACTTCGACATGGTGAGGCTCGGTATCGGTATTTACGGCATCGGGGGGAGGAGCATACAGAAAGAGCTCAGGAATGTGAATGTGTTGAAAGCGACCATCAGCCAGATCAAGCATGTTCCTGCCGGCGAGTCGGTGGGTTACAACCGGAACAGCGGAATCCTGCCGGAAGACAGGCGCATTGCGACCATCAGCGTGGGGTATGCAGACGGGTTCCTGCGGCTGGCCGGCGGCGGACGCTACAGTGTGGAGCTGCACGGGAAAAAGGCCCCTACCATCGGGAACGTGTGTATGGACATGACGATGATAGACATTACACACATTCCCGAGGCGCATGAGGGCGACGAAGTGACCGTATTTGGCGACGTGGAGTCGGTACAGGCGCTTTCAGACTGTCTGCAGACGATTCCGTACGAGGTATTCACCAATATCTCCGAACGGGTCAAGCGGGTTTACTGGCAGGAGTAGGGGGGGGCTGCTTATTATTGGCACCGATTTTTGAGGGGCAGGGCAGGGGACCTATAACATTTTATAAATCTATGTCAGTTCGCGATAATGTCTTGAGGGGGTTTACTACCAAGGAGCTATTTGACACTTGAACTCCCCCTTCTTGAAACACGGATATTCAGCGTAAATCCATGAGTTAGCTTTAAAAACAGAGTCGGCAACAAGATGCATTGAAAACTCTCCTTCAAGTATGTCCGAAATGGTATCAATCATAGTAATCTTAAAATAATCTTCTTCAAAAAAGTCCGGATTCATATTCCAACTCATTACATGTTCATCGCCTTCGCCTAATAATAATCCACAACTGGCATATAATGTATTTTCGTCATGCAGACTTTCATTGGTTTCGCTATTAATACGATATGTGCCACATCCAAGTGGAATCAATTGGATAAAAATATCTTCTCGCAAGAAATTTGACCCAGCACTATGAGTTGTGAAATCACAAAAAACATATTTTTTTCCTGTTAGACTCGAAGTAAAGTATCCTCCCTTCGCGGAGGCTTGCCAGTCAATAGAGTCCAATTTTATAGCACTGGCCCATCCAAATTCACGAAGTCCAGGCGTGTATTCATTAGGTACAAGTTTAATCGGGGTTCCGGGAATGACTTCTATGGCATCATGCTTGCAAGCCACAAAAGTCCATGCCATAAGTAACAACGACAAAAAATATTTCATAGAGCCAGCAGTGGGTTTTAGTTCATTCATATAAAATGCGCAACGCTGCGGTTACCTCCGCAGATCGAACCGGACCCAGTCAATAGCTCCGGTGCCTTTCGACGGGCTGTTTTCATTTTTCAGTACAAAGAACAGGTCGTGGAAAGCGCCGTCGCCCGGGTCGGTTACCGGCAGGGCTATTTCCGCGAACTTCATCCGGTCGTTACCGGTGTCGGAGGGCAGGGCAGCCTTCCCCACGAGCGTGCCTTTGGGCGAGTCCAGCCTCACTTCCACGCGGCCTCCGGCGTACTGATACAGGCGGTCGCTCATGCCCACGCCCATGGCGATGGTGTGTACAGCGGTGAGATCCACGTGTTTAAAGACGAAGAACTCGTTGTTTTTCGTATCGTTGAGCACCACCGTATCGCCGTTGAACGGCCGGTAGGTGCGAATACCCTTTGACATGCTGTCGGCCTGTTCGGCCTGCAGGAAGGTGGGTCGCAGGGCCAGCATTTCGCTGCCTTCCTGCGCGCCCTGAGTGCTGCTTCCCCGGTCGGTATAACTCGCTTTCAGGATAAAAGTGCCTGGTTTGGGCGTGCTTTTGGCGTCTTTGGGTGGTGGCAGGGTGAGCGGGTAGTTGCCAGACAGAGCAATTCCCTGTACGGGCTTGGCCGGAGCGCCGAGCGACAGGATCCAGCGTACAATCTCCCCGGCGTCTTCTTCCGAGAGTTGCGGGTGCGCGCTCATCACCGTCTCGCCCCAGTTGCCGGCACCGCCCTTGATGCCCTTTTGCGACAGATTCCGCACGGCGAACTCGTCGTTTCTGTAGCGT
The DNA here is from genome assembly GCA_021298575.1 of Saprospiraceae bacterium. Taxonomy (GTDB): domain Bacteria; phylum Bacteroidota; class Bacteroidia; order Chitinophagales; family Saprospiraceae; genus M3007. Next base: position 2,009 of record JAJTFM010000067.1, read on the forward strand.
TCGATAGCGTGGCAAGCCTTGCAGTCGGAGCGCTCCATCAGCATTTTTCCGCGGGCGTATTCTGCCTGTTTCTGTGCGGCCTGGTGGCCCTGCGCGATACTGGTGATGTCGAAGCCGGTTTCGAGATAGTCAATCGTGGCGGCGATGGCCTTTTCCGGGATACTCCCCGATTCGGGCGAGCCGTCTTCCTGGTCATTCACCCTGATGTGGTAGGAGAGCATATCTCCGGGCTGGTAGAAACTCCGGTTCTTTCCGTTCAGGTCCCATTTCACCTGCGGGGGCTCGTTGCCGGCGAGCACCTTTATTTTGGCCGTTCGGGTGGCGCCGAAGTTGTCAGACACCTTCAGCGTTACCTCATAAGTGCCGGGTTTTTCAAAAGTATGCCATACGTGGCTCAGTGCTTTTTCTTCTTTTTGCCGTTTCAGACTGATTTTTTGTGAAAAAACGGCATTTTGAATGTCAAAGCCCCCGCGCGCAGTAGGTACGCGCCCCTGTATGACCTGCACGGGCGAGCCGTCGCCGTAGTCGAGTTCATATCGCAGTCGTTCGCCGTCGTAGTCTCTGGTTTCTGCCAGGGAGAAGCAGGCGGCAAAGGGAGCGGCGCCGGCATTTTTCTCCACGGTGATTTCCGGCACGGGAGGTCTGTTCCCGCGCACGTAGTCTATGCGTGTGAGTCGTGCGTCCGGATTGGTAGCGAACCACTGCGTTCCGTATTCCAGCAGCCAGATAGTTCCGTTTTTATCCACGATCATGTCCATGGGCCTGGAAAACTTCAGCAGGTGTGCGAAGGGTTCCATCCGGCTGAAGTTGCCGGAGGAGTCAATCGTGACGGCCATCATCCAGCCCCTCATCCAGTCGTAGGTGATGAGTTTGCCATCGTAGTAATCGGGCAGCCGGGTTTCTTTCGGGTACTGGTCGCAGTAATACACGGGTCCGGCCATGGCATTTCTGCCGCCGTTGCCAACCAGCGGGAACTCGGTGGAGTTGCCGTACGGGTACCATATAAACGCCGGCTGGGCCGGGGGCAGATTCCGGCTTCCGGTGTTATTGGGCGAGTCGTTTACCGGGCTCTCGGGGTTATGAAGCGGTCCGTTGTGACCGGTGCTGAAGTTGTGGTCGCGGTATGGCTTGTTCTTTCCGACGAAATAGGGCCATCCGAAGAATCCGGCAGTGCGGGCGCGGTTCACCTCGTCGTGACCCTGAGGTCCGCGGGCGGTGTCGGGTTCGCCGGCATCGGGGCCCACTTCACCCCAGAACAGATACTTGCGCCGGTCGTCGAAAGAGATGCGGAACGGGTTCCGGCAGCCCATGACATATATTTCGGGGCGATCGTTCAGGTGGCGGTTGGCGGCTACAGTGCCATCGGTGACGCGCACCTCCTGCCGGGCGAAAAGATTTCCCTGCGGACAGATATAACTGCCGTCGGGGAGGGGTTTGATGCGCAGAATCTTGCCGCGCAGGTCGTTGGTGTTGGAGGAGGACTTCTGGGCATCCCAGGCACTTCTGCCGGGACGCTCGTCGCTGGGGGAGTACCCGTCGGAGGCAAACGGATTGGTATTGTCGCCCGTGCTGAGGTACAGATTGCCCTCGGCGTCGAATTCCACACATCCGCCGGCGTGGCAGCATTCCTCGCGCTGCACGGCCACCTGGAGAATCAGCTTTTCAGACGCGCGGTCGAGTGTATCGCCCTGAAAGACGAACCGCGACAAATTATTCACCGATTCATCGCCGATGGGGGAGTAGTACAGGTAAATCCAGTGATTCTGTTCATATCCGGGGTCGAGCGCCATGCCGAGCAGACCGTCTTCCTGTTCCGAGTAAACCGGCAGTTTGTGTGCGATAGTGACCAGTCCGGTATTGGGGTTGTACAGTTTGATATTGCCGCGGCGTTCTATAAAGATAATCTTGCCATCGGGCAGCATATCGAGTTCCATGGGCTCGGTGAGTTCGCTGGCCAGCACCGTTTTGGTGAAACGGGTGGGGTCGGGCAGTTCGGGTGTACGGCATGCGCTGTAGTCGAGGCGCTTGTTTTTGCCGATAGCGTACCGGATACCGCCTAGTACGTGTTTCATGAACAGATCTTCACTGTAGCTTTCTTTGGTATGGCCGCCGGCCGTGTAGAACGCCCGTCCGCCATCGTATTCGTGGTACCAGGCAGCCGGGTGGAAGTCGCCGTTTGTGCCGCCCTGATAGCTTTTCTCGTCGAGCGAGAGCAGCACCTTCACATTCGGGTTGAGATTTTTAAAATTATACCATTCATCGAATCGCGACCATTCGTTGCCGGGCAGGTGTTCGGTGGAGGAATGGTTGTGGTCATTGATCTGCAGCGTGGCCTGTTGCTGTGCCGGGTGTCCGTTGAAATAACCGCCGACCAGTCCGCCGTACCACGTCCAGCCGTATTCCGTATCGGTGGAAGAGTGGATGCCCACATAACCGCCGCCCGCCTGGATATAGCGTTCGAAATCCGTTTCCTGGGCCGGGTTGAGCACATCGCCGGTAGTACAGAGGAAAACCACGGCACTGTACCGCTTCAGATTAGCCTCATGGAATGCGCCGGCATCTTCGGTGGTATCAACGGCAATACCGTTGGCATTGCACATTTTTCGCAGGGCATCGGTAGCGGTCGGGATACAATCGTGACGGTAGCCCTCCGTTTTGGAGAAAATGAGCACACGCGGGATATCGCCGGAGTGGCAACTGAAAAAGAACAGCGTGACGAGCAGTAAAAAATACCTCATGAATTCGATTGTTTCTGTTTGTGAGACTCTTCCAGTTTCCGGAACATTTTCAGCACACCCCGTTCAACCTCCTGATAGGTCAGAATTTCCTGTCCGATATAAGAGACCATAATGGAAATATGTTCTTCCCTGTTTTCCAGTTGTTCGTACAGCAGGTGTTTGTGCAGCCGGTATGCTTCCCGCACGAGGCGTTTGACCCGGTTGCGTGCTACGGCTGTTTTGAATCTTTTTTTGGAAACAGAAACGGCCATGGTAGCCTTGCCCGCGGGTCCTGCCTGCGTGGGCGCCCACACGACGCGCAGGGGGTATGCGGCAAAAGAGTTGCCTCCCCGGAAGAGAGAGCCGATAATTTTTGCGCTTTTCAGGCGTTCGCTGCGCTCAAAAGTGTGGGAAACTGGCATAGGGGCCAAATGTAGTACAAGCGCGGGAAAATCCTGAACATGCTTTGATAAAAAACAGAGTAAATAGAACAAAGGAGGATGTTGCCGTTCCCGTAGAACAACAAAAACCCGTCCTGCAGCGGGATGCTACAGGACGGGTATGTTGAAACGACAGTAAAGTTGGTCGTCAGGAATTACTTGAGGCGGCGCTCGTCGGAAACAGAAAGTTTCCAGCGGCCTTGCTTGCGGCGGCGTGCCAACACTTTACGGCCATTTTTAGAGGCCATGCGCTCCCGGAAGCCGAATTTGTTTTTGCGGGAACGACGGGACGGTTGATAGGTGCGTTTCATCGCCATAATCTAGCCAGTCTGCTTGGTAAAATATTGATCCCAAAATTGGGAGCGCAAAGGTAATTCTGTTTTACGAAAAACAAAGTAAATTTCCCGAAAAAATATTCTGAACAGGTGGAAATTGCCGGTAGCGGGGTGGTCTGAAGTGTTACTGCCGGACAAATATCGGGTTAAAGTTGTTTTAATGCGTCAATTGTTACACACAAACCCTTTGTTTGATTGTTTCTTTGCGGTGAAAATTAAAAAAATTATGGATCGCACCAAAGATGCCGGCAAGTGCCAGGTAGATCTTGTTTTCACCGGCGAAATTGAGGATGGCTGGTACACCTACTCACAGTTTCTCGAGAGTGAAGACGGGCCGGTGGCCACGTCCATCACATTCAGTCCGGGCTCCAACTACAAACTGGTGGGCAAGGCGAAGGAATCGGGCGACATTCTGAAGACCTACGACAAGGTCTTCGACATGAATCTCACCAAGTTCAAGCATAAGGCAGTGCTCACCCAGCGTATTGAGGTAACAGACGCGTCCAAACCGGTGACGGGTTATATTACTTTTATGACCTGCAACGACGACCGCTGTCTGCCTCCCCGCGATGTAGATTTTTCCTTTAAAATTCCGGCGCTGAGCAACTGCGGAACTGCTCCGGTACCCAATAATCAGACTCCCGCTCCTGCCACACCTGCTGGCGGACAGGGTGCTGATCCGGGTGGTGATCAGGCGGCAGCGACACAGGGTCAGGCTCCGCAGGAGAGCGGTGCTGCACCTGCCGAGGCTGCCGGTGTGGCTGCACCGGACGACCCTAATTTCAAGGGTTTTTTTTTCTCCAAAAGGGCTGATATCAACGCAAATCAGCCTTACAGCACCTGCAGTGCCGAGGTAACCGCCACTTCACAGGGGTCGGATATCTTCAGTATTTTCCTGTTCTGCTTTCTGGGCGGCCTCATCGCCCTGCTCACGCCCTGCGTGTTCCCGATGATTCCCATGACTGTGAGTTTCTTTGTGAAGCGCTCGCAGGACAGAAAGACCGGTATTCGCAATGCCCTGATTTACGCTTTAAGTATCATCCTGATATTTGTAGCACTTGGTTCGGCCGTAACCGCCGTGCTGGGTCCTACGGCCCTGAATGACATGAGTACGAACAAGTGGTTCAACCTGATCGTATTCGCCATTCTGGTGGTATTCGCCTTTTCGTTTTTCGGGTTTTACGAAATTACGCTTCCTTCGTCGTGGGTCAACAAGAGCGACCGCATGGCTGACCGTGGCGGACTGATCGGTACATTCTTCATGGCGTTTACGCTGGTGCTGGTATCTTTTTCCTGCACAGGCCCCATCGTGGGTACCTTGCTGGTGGAAGCGGCGCGAAGCAATGCCGGCGCGTCTATTCTGGGATTTATACCCTTGAAGCCTGCCATAGGAATGTTTGGTTTCGGTCTCGGACTGGCCCTGCCGTTCGGGTTGTTTGCCATGTTTCCGGGCTGGCTCAACTCCCTTCCAAAGTCGGGAGGCTGGATGGACAATGTAAAAATGACACTCGGACTGGTGGAATTGGCGCTGGCGTTCAAGTTCCTCAGCACCGCCGATATGGCCGAGCAGTGGAAAATCCTGCGTTTTGAGACCTTCCTCGTGATCTGGATTGCGGTTGCACTGGTGCTGGCGCTTTATCAGTTCGGCGTACTCAACTGGAAAGGTGCAAAAGACAAGCCGGGCGTTACCCGTGCCACCATCGGACTGGTATCGCTGGTGTTCGCCGGGTACATGGGCTGGGGTCTTGTCAACTATAAGTCGCTGTCGCTGCTGAGCGGTCTGGCTCCTCCGGTACACTACAGCTATAAAATGGCCGGCGAGGGCAGTCACCACGATGGTCCTGGCTGTCCGCATGGTCTCAACTGCTACCATGATTTTGACGAGGCGATGGCCGAAGCCAAACGCCAGAACAAGCCGCTTTTTGTGGATTTCACGGGCCACGGTTGTGTGAACTGCCGCAAGATGGAGGAAACGGTATGGCCTCTACCGGGCATCATCGAGCGTTTGCGCGACGATTATGTGGTGGTATCGTTGTATGTGGACGAAAAAGTGCGTCTTTTCCCGGATAATGATTTCGCGTACCTGCTTGATCCGAAAACGGGCGAGAAGTTGCGCACGGTGGGCTCCAAGTGGAGTGCATTTCAGGTGAACAACTTTGACGTGAGTGCCCAGCCGTACTACGTGCTCATGCACCACGATGGAAAAACCGTATTGAATACGCCAACGGACTATGCCAACGGTAACGATCCGAAGGTTTATCAGGCATTCCTTGAATGTGGTCTGGAAACCTTCAGGCGCGTGAACGAGGAGAAATACGGAGAGCGGATCGGGGCGAGGGACTAGGGGGGATATTCACTAGTTCGCATTGCCATCAGACCCGGATTTCAGAATCGGCGTGGGCCTCTGCTTTTCTTTTACAAAGGCTCCAGATTTATTTTATACCCTTTTGGGTGTATTTTCGATAATTTGCCAGAAATTATACCCTTTCGGGTGTTTTTTGGGGTGTTGATCTTGCAGGGCAGGTGGGGGGATACTACGTTATCATTATTGTGTACGACTTTTCGGAGCGCGGTTGTGTACTTATTTCTGCGGATGTTCCCTCAAATTTGCAAATAGGGTTGAAAGTGGTATATATTTGTACCACAAAATCCTTTTGAACATGACGATGATACTAAGTGTCAGTTTAAATGACTTGAGTAGTCAGTTTATCAACGACTTGAAACAAAAGTTTGGTACGGCTACCAAAGTTGAAATTCGGCTTCAGGACAAATCTCCGGCGGATGACTTGCTTTCTGAAGATGATTTTTGGCGTATCGTTGATAAAATTGACTGGTCAAAAAAGGGTAGTGAAGAGAGGATTTCACCGGCAGTGAAGGCGCTGGCCAAAATGCCCGTCGCAAGTATCTGCCTTTTTGCTGACATGCTGTCTGCCAAGTTATTTCAGTTGGACACGCGTGCACATGCTGACGTATACGCAGCCAATGAACCGGATCATTTTATTTCTGCGGATGATTTTTTATACGCTCGTTGCGCAGTAGTTGCAGAGGGAAGGAATTATTATGAAAAAGTCTTGAATGACTCTTCTCAAATGCCGGAAGATATTGTTTTCGAGCCACTACTATATCTCGCTGATGATGCGTTTGAAATGAAGACGGGTATTCCCTTTAACTATGTCCCCACTTATAATTACGAAACACAAAGTAACAAGTTGGGCTGGCAATTAACCTCTTAAGAGTTATGCCGCACAAAAATTCTGATGACAGCGAAGAGTTACATCACCTTTACGAAATAGTTGACAAGATTAATTACGATGTGTTCAAATACGGCATTAGTAGCGGACCCATCAGTGAAAGAGACGGAATGTCAAAGAGAATGAGGGTGCAGTTGCGTTTCGCCAATTTAATAGACAATTGGCCAAGGTTCTTCACGCGAATTCTTGTTCGTGATATTTCTGGTCGAAAAGAAGCAAAACGGATAGAAACGGAGTATATTCAGGTTTACAAAGAGAAACATGGCCAGCGGCCAAGAGGGAACCTCACAGATTAGAAAAATAACAATCTCACTCCACCTCAATCATACCCAGCTCATTGAGCCGCCAATTGCCCATCAGGGTCCGGTTGTAGGTGTTTTGTCCGAGCAGTTCGAGGTACTTGTCGCGGGAGATTCCTCTGGCGCCGAGGCTCTCGAGGTGTGGCGTACCCACCTGGCAGTCCACGAGCCAGAAACTGCTCTTTTCCAGCGCCCTGACCAGTGTGATAAACCCGGCTTTGGAGGCGTTGTTTTCCAATGCAAACATACTTTCCCCGAAAAACATCTTTCCCACCGACAGTCCGTAAAGTCCGCCCACGAGCCGATCCTCGCTCCAGACTTCAATACTGTGAGCAATACCCTGCCTGTGCAGGTTGCTGTATCCCTCCACGAAGCGATCGGTGATCCAGGTGCCGTCCTGAGTAGGGCGCGGGGTACTGGCACAGGCCATCATCACATCGGTGAAGCAGGTGTCGAGGGAGTAACGGAACTTGTGCTGGTTGAAAACCGACCGCATGCTTTTGTGTATAATCAGTTCCTTCGGGAAAAGGACCACCCGGGGGTCGGGAGAGTACCAGTAGAAATCGCCGTCTTCTTCAAACCAGGGGAAAATGCCGTTACAGTAGGCATTCAGCAGGCGGCTCTCGCTCAAATCGCCGCCAACTGCCAGCAGGCCCGAGGGTTCCGCCAGTGAAGCGTGAGGGAAAAGCTGGTCATCAGGATTTAGTAAATACACCGCCATGCTGCAAATTTCTGCTATTTGCCGGTTTCTGGCAATAGTAATCGCACCACTTCCTGCATCCTGGCTATCTTTGGCCATTAATTTTTCTTTTTCTATGAAGATCAGACTCCTTTTTGCTGCTTTTTGCATCTTTTTTATTGCAGCTACATCTGCAGCCCAAACGCTCCCCGATGTGGACATACCCGTCACTTCCCGCAATTATCACGAAATATGCAGGCAACTGGACGCCTGGTTCGCTACTGATCCGGAATCCGCCACAGACTGTCCCGACAATGAACAGTTGAAGTACTTGCGCTGGAAGTGGTGGTGGCGCGATCGCGTGAACCCCGACGGCTCTTTTCCGGAACTCCGCGACCAGTGGCTGGAATCCAGAAAGCTGGAAGCAGCAAGTGCTGCAGACCGGAACAACTCGCCTGTCTGGCAGCATGAAGGCCCCAAAAATAATCCCAATTACGGTTACTGGGGTATGGGAAGAACCAAAAACGTGGCTTTTCACCCTATCAACCCTGAGGTCATGTGGGTGGGAACGCCCGATGGCGGTATCTGGAAAACCTACAACGGTGGCCAGGACTGGGTTGCTCAGGGCGACGGACTGCCTTATCTGCCCGTCAGTGTCATTCTGGTGGATCACCAGAGTCCGGAAACAATTTATATCTCTTTGGGCGACAAGGGCGGCTGGTGGATGTGGAACCTCGGAGTGTACAAATCCACCGACGGCGGAGAAACATGGGCGCCCACTTCCCTCGACTGGCAGCTTTCACAGAACAATGTGATCTATAACATGATCATGTCGCCGGCGGATTCGAAGGTAATCTTTGCCGCTACCAACCGCGGAATCATGCGTACTACTGATGGCGGAGAGAGCTGGCAGAATCTGCGCACCGGCGAATACACGGATATTGAGTTCAAAACGGGCGATCCCGCTACTATCTACGCCGCTCACCACAACTACTGGGGTACCAGTCAGGTGGTAAGAAGCACCGATGGCGGCGCCACCTGGGTACAGATTACCCAGTTCACCGACAGCCAGAACGAGATCCGGCTGGCCGCCAGTCCGCTGCAGCCCGACTGGCTGGCGGTGCATTTCTCGAATGGTCACCGCCTGCTGCTGTCCAAAGACGGCGGACAAACCTACGTCGAGCATGTGGCACCGGAAGACGACTGGGGCATTTTTTGCTTTTCTCCTACCGACACCAATACCATTTATCTGTGCGGGGTGGTGGTACACCGGTCGCAGGACCAGGGCGCCACGTGGGCACCGATCACACACTGGTACAATGATGGTGTTCACGCGGAGGTACATGCGGACGCGCACGATCTGGTACATGATCCGCATATTCCGGGCGTGGTGTGGTACTGTAACGACGGCGGTATTTATCGTTATGAGGAATTCGGAGAGACCTGGACCGACTACTCAAACGGGCTGGCTATTACCCAGTTTTACCGCATAGATGTGTCGCAAATCGGAGAACTGAAGCTCATGGCTGGCTCTCAGGACAACGGCGGATGGCTGCGCACGCAGTTCAGCGGCTGGCGGCATACCAATGGCGGTGATGCCATGTGCCAGATTGTTGATCCGGTGAATCCGGCCTATCTTTACACTGAATACTATGGAGGTAACGATATTTACCGCAGCAACAACAACTTCATCTCATCGGTAAACATTGCGGATAATATCCCTGACAACCCGTCCGGCGACTGGGTGACGCCCTTTCTGCTGAATCCGCGCAACAGCAAGACATTTATAGTCGGCCTGCACGATGTATATCGCTCCTTCAACCGGGGCGACAGTTTTCACAAGATCAGTGAAAACCTGACGGGCAGTGTGGACAACAAAATCAGGGATGTGGCCATGTCGTCTGCTGATACCAACCTGATTGTGGTGGCGGCGCGCGCCAACCGGGTGTATCGCACGTGGGATGGCGGTGTTACCTGGACGAACAACTCCGTTTCCACCAACACGGAAGATATCACCCGGATAGCATTGGATCCCTCCAATACACAGCGCATGTGGGTGACGAAAGGTGGTTATGCCGCCGGCAAAAAGGTATTTGCCAGTGTGAATGGCGGAGTAAACTGGCAAAACAAATCGGGAAATCTGCCGAATGTGCCTTTTAACTGCATCATCTTCGATACCCTGACCAACTACCTGATTGCCGGTAGTGATATAGGTGTTTTTTACACGGATGCCGACAATATCAACTGGAAGCCCTACGGTATCGGTATGCCGGCCGTTTACGTACTCGATCTGAAAGTGCGCCAGAATACCCGTCGCCTGTACGCGGGCACGCACGGGCGCGGTGCATATTCGGTCAGTCTGGAGCAGGTTGTAGGCACAGAAAATCCGGCAGTAGTACCAGCGGAAGACGCCGTTGTATATCCGAATCCTGTCGGGGCGCAACTGTTTTTCCGGACGGGTGAGGGGCAGTTGTTCAGCGGTGTGATCCGCATGACCGATGTTACCGGCAGGGTGGCCCTGACACGGGCTGTTGACGGGATGCGGCTCGACGATCTGGTACTCGATGTAGCCGGAATTCCCGCCGGAGTATATGTATTGCAGGCTATAGACAGCCAGGGAGCGCGGAAAATCGTGCAGCGGGTGGTTGTAAGCCGGAAATAGACACCCTTTACTGCCCGGATAGTCTGATTGACTGTCCGGGCAGTTTACCGGTTAAACCTGAAAGAGACCGGGAGTTGCATTCTGACCCTTGCCGGCTGTCCGTTTTTGAGGCCGGGCTCCCAGTTGGGCATGGCCGACACGAGACGGCGTGCTTCATCGCCTGTTCCGGCTCCCGGCTCACGGAGCACCGTGATATTCGTGATCTTGCCGTCTTTTTCTACAATAAAACTGATAATTACCATACCCTGAATCCCCCTGTTGCGGGCTTCGGCGGGGTATTTGATATTTTTCACCATGAACTGGTTTTGTGCGGTTTCGCCGCCCGGGAATACGGGTGCCTTGTCCACATCGGCGACCATATAGATATGATCGGGTGTGGGGTCGGTCGGCGGGTTCAGCGGGGGTGTCTGTTGAGCACGGAGCGACAGCGACAGGAGCGTGGCGGAGAGGGCGAGGAGGATTTTCATATTGTCTGGAAAGAAGATTCAGGATATGATTTCAAATAAACACCAGCATGCCCACCATCAAAAAGACGAAATAGGCGGTGATGGATGCCGCTCCCGCGTAATCGCGCGCAATCCGCATGCCCGTGAACAGGCACAGGATATTGACGGCACCGAGTATGATACCTGTCCGGGCGAGCGATTCGCCCTGACCGGCAACCATCAGGACGAGCCCGATGGCGGCGCAGATGCCTGCTGCGAGTTCCAGCAACGTTACCACCGTGAGCAGGAGCGGTGCCGCCGGACGGAGGAATGTTTTCTCAAAAAAACCGCCGATATAGGATACATTTCCTGCGCGATCAGTCACCTTGTCGAGCCCCGACTGCAGAAACAGCACCGCCGTGTACAGCAGAACAAGACATTTCAGGATGAACAGCAGCTCTGTTTTGAGCTGAAAGAAGAGGAATACACCCGTCATGGCAGTATTTTTTACAAATGTACAGAAATCCGGAACCAAAATTAATGTTTTTCGGTTTGTGATATTCCTCCTCCATTCCTGTAATTTTGTGGAGAAATAACAATCACAATGGCATGGATACCCGGACCTGTATTCCGGCACATCCCGCTGCATAAACACGAGAAAAGCAATTTGAGCGACATCATTCTCACTATCGAAGGCGTTGATCTGGTTGAGCTGTACGGAGAAAACAACGTGAAACTGAACCTTCTGAGGAAGGCTTACCCCGATGTAACGATGACATCCCGGGGAAATAACCTGAAACTTGCGGGCGAGAAGAAGGATTCCCAGGGCGCCAAAAGCAAATTTGAAATGATGGTGCGCTATCTGCGTGAACATCGCGAGTTGCCTGTACAAACTGTGGAAGATCTGCTCGGCGGTGCCAATCCGTTTGATGTGCGTATACCGGTGGAAGGCGATGGCTCTGTCGGCAACGTCATCCTGCACGGTCGCGAAGGACGGGTCATCAAGGCCAAAACGCGCAACCAGAAACGACTGGTGGACATCTGCGAGAACAACGATATCGTTTTTGCACTGGGACCGGCCGGAACGGGTAAAACCTATACGGCGGTAGCCATCGCCGTGCGCGCCCTGAAAAACAAGCTGGTCAAGAAAATCGTGCTGACGCGCCCGGCCGTGGAGGCTGGCGAAAATCTCGGTTTCCTGCCCGGCGACCTGAAAGAAAAGGTGGATCCGTATCTGAGGCCGCTCTATGACGCGCTCGATGATATGTTGCCCATGGACAAGCTCAACTTTTTCATGGAAAACCGGGTCATAGAGATTGCACCGCTCGCGTTCATGCGCGGGCGTACGCTCGACAACGCCTACATTATCCTCGATGAAGCCCAGAATGCCTCTACCCTGCAGTTAAAGATGTTCCTCACCCGCCTCGGTCCGTCGGCCAAGTGTATCATCACGGGCGACCTGAGCCAGGTGGACCTGCCGCATCACCAGAAATCGGGCCTGAAGCAGGCCGCGGATATCATGGGAGGTATTGACGGTATTGGCATTATCAACCTGACCACGGAAGATGTGGTGCGTCACCGTCTTGTCAAGGAAATCATCAAGGCTTACGATAAAACGGAGGCAGAGGAAAGGGCGCGCAAGGAGCAGAGAAAGGCTGAACAACAGGCTGAAAAAGAACGCGCTTTGTCAGCCTCGCTGCCGGAAAAATCCGATAACGATTAGAGCTTGTTCAGGATTCTCTCGCCGAGTCAAAAACGGCTCATTTTTCGCCATTTTTCACCTTTTTTCAGTTGCGTAGCACCGGCTATGCGCCTTCAAAAACGCAAAAACTGACAAAAAATCTGCCTGTTTTTGCCACCGGCAGAGAATCCTGAACAAGCTCTTAGCAAAAGCAACCATTCGGCCATGAGCATACGCAAGGCAATTTTTTCTTTCATTTCGGGACTGCTCTTCTCCGCAGCGGCGGTGGCACAGACCGATTCGGCGGCAGTCGCCATGCAGAAGCACAAGGGCTTTCGCGATCTCGCGCTCATGGACTCAACTATCCGGCAGGAAATACGCTATGCCACGGCCAATAATTTCACAAAGGCAGTGATATATGATTGTCCGGCCTGTCTGCTCCGTCCCGAAGTGGCCGAAGCACTGGTACAGGTTAACCAGTCGCTGCGCAAGCAGGGGTTGTACCTGAAAGTATTCGATTGTTACCGCCCCGGGCCCTATCAGCAACGGCTGTGGGACAAGGTGCCCAACCCCGACTATGTGACACCGCCGGCCAAAGGTTCCATGCACAGCCGTGGTGCCGCTGTGGACCTGACCATTGTGGACTCGACAGGCAAGGAACTCAATATGGGCACCGAGTTTGACTTTTTCGGGGTGGAGGCACATACAGACAACCTGAACCTGCCCGCAGAAGTGCTGAAAAGCCGGCAGATACTCCGGGATGCCATGGAGGCTGCCGGGTTTGGAGGGATACGGACGGAGTGGTGGCACTTTTCCTACCGGCAGAAACAGTTTCCGCTTTCCGATTATGTGTGGCCCTGCCACTAATCCTTGCAAGCGTATTGAAATTTTCCGGTAAACCTTTCGTTTAACTGGTTGTCCAGACCCTTGTTCACCTCATCACTGTCTCTGAATATGAAAATCCGTCTCTCTGTACTGCTTTCACTCTCTTTTGCTGCGGCACTCGCGCAGACACCCGCTTCCATTGTGGAAGTACACCGCATATTTCAGAACAAGTGCGTCTCCTGCCACGGCGGCAGCACTCCGGCGGCCGGACTGGACCTGCAGGGTGCCGGTACTACCGAACTCAGCCGGGCCCAGAATGTGGCCTCCCGGCTGGTGAATATCAATCCGGTGAATACTTATGCATTGTCGGCCGGACAAAAGCGGGTATATCCCGGCCGGCCCGACCGCAGTTTTCTGTTTAAAAAGATCAATGCGGGTCTGGAGCCCACCATACCGGCGCTTGTTGCGCAGGAGGGTACGGTTATGCCTGGCAACGGAGGTATGCTGACCGATGCCGAGAAAGAGGTGGTCAGGCAGTGGATACTGTACGGAGCCAAAACACTGGGAACCCAGTTTGACAAATCGCTGGTGGACCAGTTTTACACTTCGGGCGGGGAGACGTCGTTCCCGTTGGGCGTACCACCTGCGCCACCCGCCGGAGAGGGATTTCAGATCAAGATGGGCCCTTTTTTCCTGCCACCATCCGGGGAAGTGGAATATTTTCAGAAATATGAGCTCGGATTGCCGGCCAACGTGGAAGTGAACAGGATGGATTTTGAATTTTCTCCCTATTCACACCATTTTATTATTTACAATTTCACAGGTAGCGGCGCCAGTTCCATTCCTGCGGGATTGCGCACCAGTGCCAATCACAGCCAGATCAACCTTGTGGCGGCTGTGCAGGAGTCGTTCACCCTCGACCTCCCGCAGAATACGGCATTTTTCTGGGATAAAAACATTGTCCTTGACCTGAACACCCATTACATCAACTACTCTGCACTAAAATCGTTCAGGGCGGAGGCTTACGTCAATGTATATACACAGGCGCCTGGTACAGCCGGACAGCAGATGTTCGCCACGTTGCTGGTCAATCCGAATATTCCTATTCCCAATACCGGCGATCTGATTACCCATACGAGGTCGGAGTACCAGACCGGAGCCGACAGTATTTATATATGGGGTCTGATGGGTCATACACACAAATACGGGCAGGGCTATAAAGTGTGGAAGAGACAGCCCAATGGCCAGAAGGGCGAGCTGCTGTACGACGCCTCCTGTCCGGACGGCGAGCCGGGTTGCGTGGCGCCCTGGTTCGATTACCGCCACATACCCATGCGCTACTGGGAGCCCTTGATGCCCCTGAAGTGGGGGAATGGCCTTATTCACGAGGCAAAGTGGATGAACGACGGCCCTGCATCGGTCAATTTTGGCCCTACCTCTGACGACGAGATGATGGTACTGATTGCCTTTTACACAGAGGAGCCTGTTCAGTCGGTGTCAGCGGTAAAAGAAGAAGATATTCAGGGAGATATCCGGCTTTCTCCGAATCCAGCGGGAGAGTTGTTGCGGGTGGAGATACCGGGTGATCGTGA
>JAJTFM010000068.1 GCA_021298575.1 Saprospiraceae bacterium
TTTTCACCTTTTTTCAGTTACGTAGCTCCGGCTATGCGCCTTCAAAAATGCAAAAACTGACAAAAAATCAGCCTGTTTTTGCCACCGGCAGAGAATCCTGAACAAGCTCTAAAAGCACTGCCATTTGCTTTTGCTGATTCGAAAGAAAATTTGGGCAGGATATACTGGCTGAAATAAAGAAAAAGAGTTCGTTTGATATTTGAATAATTCAGTACCTTAGCGCCGTAAAGCCCTGTTCTGATTTATTGAGCTTTTTCAGCTAACTAACCCGCCCTGCCATAATAGTTCCATTCGCCTCTCACCACGGGGCCCTATCTGATTTTTTCATTGACCGAAAAACCCACGTTTAAGGCATTCACCCTTGTGAATACATAATTTTTCACTAAATTAAACCCATTTTCGTATGAAGTTATTAAACACCTTTTCCAAATGCGGATTGCTGGTGGCATTTCTGATGCTGTTGGGCAATGCTGCTTTGGCACAACGCGCTGTGAAAGGGAAGGTTACCGACGCTGAGTCGGGAGAACCCCTTATTGGCGCTACCGTATCGGTGGTGGGCACTACGCGTGGTACCTCTACGGACGTTGACGGAAACTATTCCATCGAGGTTCCTGCAGGTTCCACACAGTTGCGTTGCGCCTACACTGGTTACGCCGAGCAGGTTGTGGCGTTGAGCTCTGCCAACGTACAGAACTTTGCTCTGAAGGCCGGATCGGTTCTCGACGAAGTTGTCGTTATCGGTTACGGTGTTGCCAGGAAATCTGACCTGACTGGTTCAGTGGCATCCGTAAACGAGAAAAACTTCAACAAAGGTCTTGTGACCTCTCCTGACCAGCTGATCCAGGGTAAAATCCCGGGCGTTCAGGTTATCAACAACAGTGGTCAGCCTGGTGGTGCTACTACGGTTCGTATCCGTGGTAACTCCTCTATCCGTACGGGCAACCAGCCGCTGTTCGTTGTTGACGGTATCCAGCAGCTCGGTGCTTCTACTCAGCCTGGCACAAACGCAGGTGGTCTCGGTTCTACGGCTCCGTCCAACCCGCTGAACTACATCAACCCGGCCGACATCGAGTCTATCGAGGTGCTGAAAGATGCTTCTGCTACAGCGATCTACGGATCACGTGGTGCCAACGGTGTGATCCTGATCACCACCAAGCGTGCCAAAACAGGTGCTCCTTCTATTGATTTCACCACTTACGTTGGTGGAAGCAGCCTTCTGAAGAGCTACGACGTTCTGGACGGCGATGAGTACCGCAGTGCTCTGTCTCAGTATGGTATCAACACAGGCGACTATGGCGACAATGTTGATGCGCTGGGCGAAGTACTTCGCACTGGTCTGGTTCAGAACCACAGCATGACTATCAGCGGTGGTAACGCCGACGGCAACTACCGTTTCTCCATGGGCTACCTGGACCAGGACGGTATCATCAAGAACAACAACTTCAGCCGTCTGTCTTCCAACCTGCGTGCTAACTACCGCTTCCTCGACAGCAAGAAACTTGGCGTTGAAGTTGGTTTGATGGCTACTCGTGCAATCAACAATGGTGCTGCTGTGACAACCGATGCCGGTTTCCAGGGTAACATCATCGGTGCCGCTCTCCAGTGGAACCCGACTGCATCTCTGTACAATTCAGATGGCACTCCGGTGGTTATTCCTCCGTTCGGTAACACTTCTGTAAACCCGGTAGCTCTGCTCGACGGTTACAAAGACCGCGCAAACACAGTTGACGTACTGGCCAGCATCGCTCCGTACTACAAACTGACCGACAACCTGACATACCGTATGGAATACAGTATCTATAATGGTATCGGTGAGCGCCGTTCACAACTGGCTACATGGATGAACATCACAGGCTTTGAGGGCCGTGGTCTGGCTTCTGTGAACCAGTTCAAGTCAACCAACCAGATCCTGACGCACAGCCTGAACTACCTGACTACCATCGGATCCAGCATCAGCCTGAACGCTACTGCCGGTTACGAGTACCAGAAGCGTACTATCAACGGTTTCGGTATCAATGCTCAGGACTTCCTGATTGCCGACTTCGACTACACAAACATCCTGCAGAACTCTACTCAGGGCAGCCGCAGCATCTACTCTTTTGCTGATCCGGACGCATTCCTGCAGTCTTACTTTGTTCGTGCACTGTTCAACATCAAAGACAAGTACCTCATCAACGCTACCATGCGTGCTGACGGTTCCAGCAAATTTGGTGAGAACAACAAATACGGTTACTTCCCTGCTATTGGTGTGGCCTGGAACCTCCACAAAGAGAGCTTCCTCGAAGACGGTCCGTTCGAAACCCTCAAACTCCGCGCAAGCTGGGGTCAAACGGGTAACTCTGAATTCCCTGCCGGCGCTGCTCAGTTCCGCTACGGATTCGGTCAGCAGACTATCGGTCTGGAGAACGTTGCCAACCCTGATCTGAAGTGGGAAACCAGCACCACCCTCAACGTGGGTGTTGACTTCGGTTTCATGAACAATCGCATCTACGGTTCTCTTGACTACTTCAACAAGTCAACTACCGACCTGCTGTTCCAGTTCCCGACTATCCAGCCAGCTCCTGCCGGTTTCTACTGGGTTAACCTCGACGGTGAACTCGTAAACAGAGGTGTCGAGCTTAGCCTGAACACACTGCTGGTTGACAACGATAACCTGACATGGAACCTCGGTGTTGCAGTAACTTCTATCCAGAACGAACTGAGCAACTACACTGGTCCTGCTGTTGATTACGGTGGACTGTTCGGCCAGGGCTCTACAGGTGCTGTGAGCCAGCGCCTCGCTAACGGCCAGCCTCTGAACGCATGGTACCTCCGTCAGTACGAAGGTCTCGGCGCTAACGGCGTAAGTAACTACACTGACAATGAAGCGCTTGCTTTCGTAGGTGATCCTAACTCCGACCTGCAACTCGGTCTGACTACCAGCCTGACTGCCGGCAAACTGACGCTCGACCTGAGCGCCAACGGTGAATTCGGTCACACGATCTTCAACAACACCCGCATGTCTGTTCTGCCGATCACTAACCTCGGTACACGTAACATAGACGCAACCCTCCTCGGAGGAGACATTCAGGAGTCAACTGCCAACTCGATCAAGGGTTCTTCCCGCTACCTCGAGGCTGGAGACTACATGAAACTGACTAACGCTCGTCTGTCTTACAACCTGGGTAACCTCGGTAAAAACGTACGCAACGCAGTTCTGTATGTACAAGGCACCAACCTGCTCGTATTCACCAACTACACAGGTTTCGACCCTGAGGTAAACACAGTGAACACAGCCAACGGTCTGCCTTCATTCGGTATCGAGTACATCCCGTACCCATCTGCACGTACAATCATCGTGGGTGCCAACTTCTCGTTCTAAATACAAAAACAACCACTCAACATGAAAATTAAAGCATTTTTCCTCATGTCCGTGGCGTTGGGCGCATTTGCTTGCACCGACCTCAAAGAGACACTGAATGAGGATCTCACAAAAGACGTGGCTGAAGAGTATCTCAACTCCAAGGCCGACGTTTCTTCTCTGCTGCGTGGATGCTACGAAGGTCTGCGCGTGTTCGACACACAAGATCTGATCTGGGCTGCCCAGCAGCACACCACGGATGAAACAATCGGACCAACTCGCGGTGGTGACTGGGACGACAACGGTATCTGGCGCGTTCTGCACGACCACACCTGGACACCGGACCACGCGTTCCTCGCAAACACGTTCAACAACCTGCTGCAAACGGTATTCGCTACCACCAACCTGCTCACATTCGATGCATCTGCACAGCAAAAGGCTGAAGCCCGCTTCATCCGCGCTTATGTAATGTACACGATTGCTGACGGTTGGGGACAGGTTCCGTTCCGCCAGCCAGGCGACAACCTGCTCAACCCGCCAACAGTTCTGAAAGGCGGTGAAGCTGTTGATTTTGTTATCTCTGAACTGACTTCCATCATCAACGACCTGCCCGACGGACCAGCTCGTGTTGCCAACAAGAACGCTGCTCGCGGTCTGCTGGTGCGCTGCTACCTGAACAAAGGTACTTTCGCCAGCCGCGAAAACCCGCAGTTCCCTGCAGGTGATATGGACAAGGTTATCGAGTACGCTGACCAGATCATCAACTCCGGTCAGTACAGCCTCGCCAACAACTACTTCGACAACTTCGCACCGAAGAACGACCAGATCTCTACCGAGAACATCTTCACTGGTTTCAACCGTGGTGGCGAATCAAGCGGTAACATCCGTTCACGCTGGTTCTGCACACTGCACTACAACCAGAATCCTTCCGGCTGGAATGGTTTCACGACGCTCAGCGACTTCTATGATTCCTTCGAGGCAGGTGACACACGCCGCGGTGGCGACTACGCAGGTCAGACGAACGTTTCCGGTATCAAAACCGGTCTGCTCGTAGGCCAGCAGTTCGACCAGAACGGTACTGCACTGCTCGATCGCAAAGGAAACCCGCTGTCTTACACCCGCGAGGTGAAAGCTGTTGAAACTGGCAACAATCTGGAGGTTACCGGTATCCGTGTAATCAAGTACCCGATTGACTACGCCAGCGGCGACAACGCTGACAACGACATGGTGCTGATCCGCTACGCTGACATTCTCCTGATGAAAGCTGAGGCTCACCTCCGCAAGGGTGACGTAGCAGGTGCTACTGCATTCGTTAACCAGGTTCGCACCAAGCGCGGTGCAACTGCACTGTCTTCTGTAAACCTCGACCAGATGCTCGCAGAGCGCGGTCGCGAGTTCTACTGGGAAGCAATGCGTCGTACCGACCTGATCCGTTTTGGCAAGTTCCTCAACGCATGGCAGGAAAAACCGGCTTCCGGTTCTGAGCGCCTTCTGTTCCCGATTCCGGCTGCCGCTCTGGCGGTTAACCCGAATCTCGAGCAGAACCCGGGCTACCGGTAATTGTCACTTCTCTGAAGTAACATAAACTGTTCTGAGCCGCCCCGGATGATCCGGGGCGGCTCTTTTTTTATGCCATTCGTCGAAATTCAGTACACCTGAAAACAGATACCGCCCGTGTTTCTCGTTTACGGTATTGAAAATTACCGCGACAAGTTTCAGCCAATTCACCGTACTTTGCACGCATCAAACAAACATCCAGTATATGCGCAAACTTCTCTTTCTCCTGATCGGAACTTTCATTATGTCATCATGCAGCAAGGAACTCACCCCTGAAGAACAACTGCAAAAAGACCTCGGTCTGATTAAACAATACCTGACCGATAATAACCTGACCGCCAGTTCCACCAGCAGCGGATTGCACTACATAATAACCACTGAAGGTACCGGTGGCAATCCATCTGCCAATTCAACTGTGACCGTCAAATACAAGGGATATTTGCTCGACGGTACTGTTTTTGACGAAACAAGCGGAACTTCCACCGCCACTTTCCCGTTATTTAATCTGATTCAGGGGTGGCAGGAAGGAATACCCCTTCTGAAAACAGGCGGTAAAGGCACGTTCCTTATACCCTCCTACCTTGGGTACGGATCATCCCAAATTGGTACCATTCCTGCCAATTCAGTCCTTATATTCGAAATTGAGCTCGTCAAGTTTCAGTAAAAGCTGTTTTCATGAAACAACTACCTTCTCTAAAATTCCTGGCTGATGCATTTATTCAGGCAACTGTCAGGTTCCCGGTCACAATCGTCTCGGCAATAAGTACCGTAGCAGCCTTTTACGTACTTATTAATGAAGTACCTGATAATAATCCCTGGGCCAAACTGGCACTGACCGGAGTAATTGGAGTGCCACTTTCGCTCTGCCTGAAGATTTACTCGGAAACCAGAAATATGAATTTTGCAAGCACTATCGGACTGCAGATGGCCGGTGTCGCAGCTTTGGCTGCCTACTGGTACTGGTTTCCGGATGTGAATGCCCCGGATATCGAGTACAGGGGTATGCCACGGCATATGGCCATATTTGTGACTCTCCACCTGATTTGCACAGTCATACCCTACACAGGAAGAGGAAGCATACGCGATTTCTGGATCTATAACCGAACACTGCTGACCAACCTGGTACTGGGGGCCATCTTCTCTGCAGTTCTGTTTATCGGACTGAGTCTGGCGCTGGCATCACTCAATGCGTTGTTCGATCTGAATCTTGATCCAAAAAACTTCGTGCGCCTCTTCGTTTTCCTTGTATGTATATTCAATACCTCGTATTTCCTGTTTCACTTCCCGAAACAGTATGTATTTGATCAGGAGGAAACCGAGTACAACGCCGTTTTCAAAAATCTGGGCAAGTATATTCTGATTCCCGTTGTCGGTTTGTACTTTATCATCCTGTACACCTATACAATAAAAATCGGATTGAACTGGGAGCTGCCCAGAGGATGGGTAGGCTCGCTCGTGCTTGGCTTTTCCGTAGCGGGTATTCTGACATATCTGCTCAACTATTACCTGAAGGAAACGAATACCACTACCCCTTCCGCTCTGTATCACAAGTGGCTCTGGCCGGTACTGACCCCCATGACGTTGCTCCTTTTCATCGCTATATATCGCCGTATTGATGATTACGGAGTTACAGAAACGCGTTTTCTGGTGGCACTTCTGGGTATGTGGATGCTTATTAATTGCCTGTATTTTATCATTTCCCGGAAAGATGATATCCGTTTCATTCCGGGCAGTCTCGCCGTTTTCGCACTGATCTGGATTGTCGGAAATGGCCCGGTGTCAGACAACAACCAGAAAACCCGTCTGCTTGCTGCCTTGCAAAAAGCAGGCCGAATGGAAAACGGGAGCATACGCCCCGACAGTACCGCCATAGACAGTATAACCCTTGACCAACTGCGGGGCGCTGCAGAGTATTTCGGCCAAAGAGGGAGCCTGCGCGTGCTCGATCCATATCTGCCTGTACCCGCCGACAGTATCAATTCGGGCGACGACCGATGCTCGCGCGCCGATCATTTCATGCAATGGCTGGGCGTGCCGGAAAATACCGACACATTCGAGAAACTGGTGTCACTTTCTTTGCCGGTAGCTCCACTGAATGCCGATGTAAGCGGATATAACCGCATGACATTATTCAGTTTCAACAACCCGGAAGAACCTTGCAGTGATACAACTGCGGGCCACAACTGTTTCGCTCTCAACAAGGCAGAAAGTCACATCGTGTGGAATAAACTACAGGAAAACAAACATATTGCAGTGGATTCATTCAGTATGACGCCTCTTCGCACCCAATGGAATACAGTGTGCAGCCAAAGCAAACAGAATGATATCACTATCAGCAGCAAACGCACTACTCTAAGCGGCAATACAGGTCAACTGGGAGTCATTGTCGCCAGTTTAACTGCGGCCAAGGGTGATTCACTTGCGCTCGTCAGCGGACAATTTTACCTTCTGTACAACGACCGTTGACAATTCAGAAAAAACTCCTAACTTCGGGGGAAAAATCAGGTGATGACTCCGCTTCGACAGAAAGGCGACACGGGTGAGGAGGCAGCCGTATGCCTCCTCGAACAGAAAGGCTGGAAAATTGCGGCCCGGAACTGGCGCTGTAAATATGGGGAACTCGATATTGTTGCATGGGATACCGATGACACACTCGTCTTTGTCGAGGTTAAAACACGAAGCAGTGAGCGTTTCGGCGGACCGGAAGCGGCGCTGAACTTCCGGAAAAGAACCCGGGTTATTCGTTCTGCTGCAGCCTACATGGAGGCAACAGGTTACGAGTGGAAAATAAGGTTCGACGTGGTGGCAGTTATTCACAAGAATGGTGAAATAAAGCAAGTACGCCACCTGGAGGACGCCTTTTTTTATTGATCTGAAACAAAATGAACATGAGATACTTTGCAACCCTGTTTGTCCTGTGCCTGTCTCAGGCACTTTTCGCTCAGGATCTGAATACCACTTTCAGGTCAAAAATGACTTTCCCGGGTCAGACACTGGCCAATGTATGGGGTTACACTTCCCGCTCGGGCAATGAATATGCCCTGCTCGGTGGTGCGAAGGGTCTCATCATCGTTGATATCACCGATGCGGACAACCCTGTACAGATTGTACAGATACCCGGACCCAACAATCTGTGGAAGGAAATCAAAACCTATTCACATTATGCCTATATTACCAGTGAAGGTGGATCGGGCATACAGATTGTCAACCTGAAAAACCTTCCTTCAGCCAACCTTCAATATCACTATTATCGCGGCGACGGACAAATTCTGAATCAGCTGAACAGAATACATGCCCTGCACATTGATACCAACAAAGGGTTTCTTTACGCCTGGGGTGGCGATCTTTTCGGCGGTGGAGCCAAAATTTTCGATCTGAAACAGGATCCGTACAATCCGGTCTATGTAGGCAAATATGACCAGCTTGGTTATATTCACGACGGATACGTGGAAAATGACACCATGTACTCCGGACATATATATGCCGGACAGTTTGCTATGGTTAACATGGCCAATAAAAGTGCTCCCGAGTTGATTGCCACACAGGGAACCCCCAATGCATTCACACACAATACCTGGCTCGCCGACGACAGGAAAACACTCCTGACTACCGACGAGGTCTCCAATTCTTTCCTGGCGGCCTTTGACGTAAGTGATCCCACCGATATTGTTCTGCTCGATAAAATACAGAGTAATCCGGGGTCAAACAGTATCGTCCACAATACGTACACCTATAAAAACTGGGCGATTACTTCCTGGTACAAAGACGGATTTACGATTGTGGATATTACCCGGCCCGACAACCTCGTGCAGGTAGGTAATTACGATACATACCCCACAACGGGAAGCGGATTTGATGGCTGCTGGGGTGTTTACCCCTACTTCCCCTCGGGAACCATCGTTGCCTCCAACATCAATGCGCTGAATACCGGCGACGGAGAGGTGTTTTTCGTCACGCCCGCGTACAAGCGCGCGTGCTATCTGGAAGGAAAGATAACGGACGGCCTGACCGGTTTGCCCCTGGGCAATGCGAGAATACAAATAGGGGGACCCGGTTCGTTGGAGTCGGAGTTCAGCGGTACCGACGGTGTCTTCAAAATGGGACAGGAAGCTTCCGGTTACTACAAGATAAAGATAACCAAGCCGGGTTACCAGCCCTTCGAATCTGAAGCGCTAATGGCCGAAGGAGAGGTAATAACGCTGAATGTTTCCCTTTTCCCGGTCGGCAGTCTGACAGTTTCAGGAAAAGTAATCAGCGCTGCCGACAACCTGCCGGTGGCCGGAGCTACTGTGAGGCTGTTCGGCCAACAGACAGAATCATCCACCCAGACGGATCTGGACGGATATTTTGTCTTTAACGGTGTTGATCCGGGTATTTACTCAGTTTTTGCCAGTGCTGATGATCAGGGCGTGGCCTCTCTGGAGTCTCAGCTTTTTACAGACAATCAGGATCTGACGCTGATGATGTTTCAGCAGTACCACAAATCGCCTGAAAAAGGCTTGTGTGAAATTGAATGTGACATCAGTTTTGCCAAAAATCCGTTCACGGACTTCACCGAAATCAGGTACTCGGGCGTTTCACGGGGGACACTTTTGTCGGTCGTAAATATGAATGGCATGGAAGTAGCCAGATACGAACTGCAGGATACGGAAGGCTCCGTCCGAATTGGAGAACAACTTCCGGCCGGAATGTACCTTGTGCGTATCCCCGGTATGGATTCCAGTTCTTCTGTCTTAACAAAAATTCTAAAGACCAACTAATGCTCAAAGTAGGACTACTTGGATACGGCAAGATGGGAAAGACCATAGAGAGACTGGCGCCACAGCATGGTGTGGAAATTGTATGGCGAATCAGCCGGGAGAATCTTGCGGATCGCGAACCGGAATTACTTAACCGGGCGGGTGTAGTTATAGAATTCAGCAGGCCCGAGGCGGCCTTTGAGAATGTCATGGCCTGTTTGAAAGCCGGCATCCCGGTTGTTTCCGGCACAACAGGCTGGGGACATGATTTGCCGGAGGCAGAAAAAGCCTGTACAGCACTGAATGGTGCCATGATCTGGGCCTCCAACTTCAGCATCGGGGTTAATCTGTTTTTTGCCGTAAACAGAAAGCTTTCCGAACTTATGTCTTCGCGGCCCGAGTACACTCCTGCCATCACCGAAATACACCATATATATAAACTCGACGCGCCGAGCGGCACAGCTATTTCACTGGCACAGGATATCGAACGTTACAGCGGCCGCTTTGAAGGGCACTATCTTGATACCACCCCGCCCCGGGCAATCGAAAATCAGGTTCCGATTACTGCCAGCCGCGAGGGAGAAATACCCGGAACACACATCGTGAGATGGGCGGGCGACACCGATGAAATTACCATTGAGCACAAAGCTCACTCCCGGACGGGATTCGCCGCAGGTGCTCTTGTTGCAGCAAAATGGCTTTACGGCAAAACAGGCATATTTTCAATGTCAGACGTCCTGGATATATGAGCGGTAAATTCCTGAAAAAAGAGTACCTTTGCGGCCGTTTTCGGTGAACGAGAATCAGAGTGCCGATTAACGACTCTTTTCATTCATAAAAGGTATTTCATGCCTACCAAAATCAAAGCTGCCATTACCGGAGTTAATGGCTGGGTTCCGGAGACCAAACTGACCAATGCCGACCTTGAAAAAATGGTGGAAACAAGTGATGAATGGATCGTTTCCCGAACAGGTATCAAGGAAAGAAGAATACTGCGGACTCCAAACTGGGCAACCTCCGATATGGCTGCCGAAGCAGTAAAAGGGTTGCTTGAAAAAACGGAGGTCAAGCCAGGTGAAATTGACCTGCTCATTGTGGCAACAGTAACGGGCGACATGGTTTTCCCGGATACGGCCAATACGGTTTGCGATAAAATTGGAGCCAAAAACGCCTTCGGGTACGATATCAACGCCGCCTGCTCCGGATTTTTGTACGCACTTTCTACCGGTGCCCAGTTTATCCAGAACGGAACCTATCAGAAAGTTGTGGTGGTAGGCGCTGACATGATGTCGTCTATCATTGACTATACAGACCGGAATACCTGTGTAATATTCGGCGATGGTGCCGGAGCAGTGCTACTGGAACCAAACAAGGAAGGAAACGGCATTCAGGATTTCATACTTCGCGGCGACGGTGCCGGTCGGGAATTACTGAATATGAAGGGCGGCGGCTCGCTCAATCCTGCTACAATTGAAACTGTCACAAATCGCCTGCATTACGCCTGGCAAGACGGGAAAAAGGTGTTTGTTCATGCTGTAAAGGGCATGACAGGCACTTGTGAGGAGGTTATGCGCAGAAACCATCTCACCATAGACGATGTAAACTGGGTGGTTCCTCACCAGGCCAATATGCGGATTATCA
>JAJTFM010000069.1:0-2487 GCA_021298575.1 Saprospiraceae bacterium
CGGGTGTCTTTGAGTTCCACTTTTTGCAGGTAATCCAGTCCGAGTTTTTCGCCCACAGCGGCCAGCGGCTTGAAGTTGTTCAGCCCGGCAGCGATGGTTTCCAGAAAGCCGGCGGCGGAGAGGGTGGTAAAATCGGGCATCATGTCTTTACCCAGCAGTCCGCTCATGGACAGGGTCGTATTGAATTTGCCCTCCATCAGTTGCATGGCCGGTGCCAGCGCCTTCACGGTGGCGAATGACTGGAATGCGTCGCGGAAACCCATGTTCAACAGGGCGAAATCCATATTGAAGGATGGTTTCGACAGGTCGGATGTGTTGTATTCGCCGTTCAGTCCTACTTGTCCGCCCATGATGGATGCAGTGCAGTCCTGCAGTTTGGCCACCCGGTCCTTCACGACTATTTGTCCGTTCAGGTTATTCAGGTGGTAGTCGGTGTATTTGACTTTGGCCATTTTGGCATTGATGGTCATGTCCATGTTCTCCGGCACAGGAATTATTTCTTCCACTGGCGGTGCTTCGGATTGGGCGGCGGCTGTAGCGGCCGGGTCTTCTGCCATGAACGGATCCAGATCGAAGTAGCTGGAGTTCAGATTAATGACCCCTTTAACGGTCTGGTTGTCGAACAGGTAATTCCAGGCATTGAGTATTTCACCATTTCCACTCAAATCGCTATTGCCGTTCATGGTTAGCCCGAAACCGGAGATGTTCATCTTGTTCGGGGTAAAATGACCTGCAGCCGACAGGTTGGTGATGTCATAAACGTCGTATTTCAGCTTTCCAATTTTGCCGTCCATCACGAAATCCCAGCGGTCGAACATGGCCTCTTCTTCGGCAGGCACATCGGAGGGCACCACTTCACCGGTAGTTTCTTCTTCCATCCATTCGTTGGCGTCGAAGTAGCCAGATGAGAAGTTCATTTTTCCGGTCATGGTTTTGGTGGTACTGAAGTAGGCGAGGAGGTTGTCTATACTTCCTGATGCGCGCAGGTCGCTCTTGCCCAGTATGGCATCAAAATCCTGAATATCGAGGCGCCGCGGAGTCAGGCTGGTGGCGAGGTTATTGATTTTAACCGTTGGCATATCGCTGGCCCGGTAGGTGATCCCGCTCATCCCAAACTCGCCTGACATATCCACCTGGTCGTACTGACCGGCATCTATCTGGCTCATGGCAGCGCGTATGGTCATGTTCGACCGGATGATGCCGGAGAGCTCCTGAATGCCTTGATTTTCAGTCCGAATTTCGGGATGTTTATCGTCATGTCGTTCATACTGGATGTCGGACTGTTGATGGTAGCATCCACGTTGATATCGGAAACGCCGAGCGGCAGGGCCGGGTATTTGAAATCGGCATTGCCCACCAGGAAGTGCAGTTTGAAAGCAGGATAAGTAGTTTCGTTATAAACCCCCTTGGCAAAGCCCTCAAATTTGATGGTTCCGTTGGCCTGCACGCCGTTAAAATCCTGCGTATAGGCACCCGGTACGATACTCAGCAGGCTTTTGAAGGTATTGGCAGGTGTGCCAAATTTCAGATCCATGATGATATCTTCGGTGTTGTCGGGCATCTGAACAAAACCGTCGAGCGACATATCCAGATCATTCACTTTCATCTCGTTTTCGCGGAAAGTGAATTTCATGTTTTTCATATCCATACCCAGCGTGGCTTTCCAGTAGGCTTTGGCTTTCGACAGATATTGAACACCGCCGTAGTTGACCGACAGCTTGTCGGCATCGGTTTCCATGACGAAATCGTACAGATCGCCGGCAAAGTTGCCGGAACCGCTGTGCTGAACACCCTCCAGTTCGGCAATCATCTCG
Organism: Saprospiraceae bacterium; assembly: GCA_021298575.1. Lineage (GTDB taxonomy): Bacteria > Bacteroidota > Bacteroidia > Chitinophagales > Saprospiraceae > M3007. The sequence goes on from JAJTFM010000069.1 coordinate 1,815, forward strand.
AGACTGCGGTCGTCGTAGAGGATTTTTCCGTCGGTAATCTCGTAGTACTCCAGTTTGATGGCCCCGGACGATTCTGCTGCGGGAGCAGCTTCCGGCACTGGTTTGGTGATGTCGTAGTTGGCATCGCCATTGCTCAGGGCATATACTTTTATTTCCGGCTTGTCAAAATAAAGACCTTTTATGGAAATATTATCCCCTGAAATAGCAGTGAACAGGTCAACCGTGACGTCGAGGCGTTCGCATTTTACGAGTTTCACGCCCTCAAACGGACCGGGACCATTGGTTATTTCAAGCCCTTCAAGTCCGACTGACAACTGGGGGAAGTGTCTGAAAACGGAAATATTTACATCCCTGAAATCGAGGGTGGCGGTCAGACTTTGATTGGCAGCCGTTTTGACAGCCGCGATAATTTTGTCTTTAAAAAGGAAGGGAATGGCAGCCAGCACACCAATAATGACAACCAGGGTGATGGCGGTGATGGTCAGGATTTTTTTGAGTCGCATTTTAATGAAATTTGGGCAAAGGTAAGTTCAATCTGCTACCAGCCAAACGATGCATTTCGACTGTTATTGCCAAGAGCTTCCACTTGTTTTGATTTTCCCGGCGCTATCAGGTACACCATATTGCTCTGTTCGCTGAATTTCTCCAGGAGCAGGTCATTCTTTACATATAT
>JAJTFM010000069.1:2571-15544 GCA_021298575.1 Saprospiraceae bacterium
AGAGGGCGAGGCGGACAGTACCGGTGTTCTGAACTGGAGCAGGGTTTGCTCTTCCTTCTGCCGGATGGAGTAGAACTGAAGTTGCTGACGGCTGTTGTTCACATATAACTCCAGGTGTTGCTGCACATACTGGCTGATGGCCTCGCGCGGGGGCAGGGGTGCACGCGGGTCGCCCGTGAGTGCCTGCGTGAGGTCATCGGTGAAAAGATATACTTTGATTTCAAAATACCGGTCGGATGGCTCATAAATGAGCTCACACACGCTCATTTTGAAGTCGTGCAGGAAGGGAAGAATGAAAAAGAGCCAGAACATTTTACAGATTTTCGAAAATCCCCTGCATCAGCAAGACCAGCGCGCCACCGCCGCCCAGTCCTGAAACGTACAGGTTCCAGTCGCGGTGCCGAAAGTTAAAGAGGCCTGAAATTGCTGCATAAATACCAAAGAACACCAGTAAAATGGCAATTTGCCCGATTTCTATGCCGACATTAAACGAAAAGAGCGGCCAGATAATATCCCCCGATTCACCCATCAGCGCACTGAAGTAGTTGGCAAAGCCCATACCGTGGATGAAACCGAAGAAAAGAGCCATGGCGTAGTTCCACCGGATGGCTCCTGAAAAAACACCGGTCTCTTCCGTTTTTCCTCCGAAAGCCAGGTTGTACAGGCTTGTCAGTATGATGGTAACGGGTATGAGCAGTTCTACCAGATCCGACGGGATTCCGAGTATGTGTGAGCCCGCGAGCAACAGCGTCGTGGAGTGCCCGATGGTAAAAGCCGTTATCAGCACGAGCAACCTGCGCCAGTCGGCCGGACGATATGCGGCGCACAGGGTTACCAGAAACAGCAGGTGATCGAATGCCTGCGGATCGGCAATATGATGGAAACCCAGACTGATGAAAGTGCTGAATTCACTCATGGGCGATTCAGTTTGCGTTGCCGGGCTCGCTGCATCATATTCTGACCCTGTTCAAACTTGTCGCTCTTGTAAACCTTGAAAAGGGTGGGAGAGGCTGGAACAGGAGAGGTGTTGTTTTCCTCGTTGATATCGGCCAGTTCTTTCCACGGATCAAGTTTCACGCTTTTCACTTCTTTGTTCTTCACAAACACCTGTTTGAATTTCTTCTCGTTCTTTCTCCAGATTTCAACCGGAATGCGCTCAACCTCCTTTGTGCCGTCCGTGTATGTCCATTCCAGCACGACAGGCATGACCAGTCCGCCCTTGTTGCTGAAATAGAGCTGGTAATAATGTTTGTCGCCGAATAATTGCTCCTTCTCTTCCCGGGTGAACACCTGATCGTATTTGATCATTTTGTTGGTGGACACACTATCTTCAGTTTCCCACGGCTTGTAGAACGTATAGAAGTCCTGCAAAGAAGTGTCCTGCTCCACGGGGAAGGTGATACCCGATTCGCGGTAGCGCGTCTGGGTCAGGCTTTCGAACGGTTTTTCCTCTTTTCGTGTGAAAGAGCGCTCTTTTCTCTCCGGATTATTCTCCATATCCACCCGTTTCCACTCGATACTGTCGAGCGAGATATCCACTGCATCCGTAGAGAAGAACCAGCCGCGCCAGTACCAGTCGAGGTCCATACCGCTGGCATCTTCCATGGTCCGGAAGAAATCGGCGGGTGTGGGGTGTTTGAATGCCCAGCGGCGGCAGTACTCCTTGAAGGCATAGTCGAACTGTTCGCGGCCCATGACTGTCTCGCGAAGGATATTGAGTGCCGTTGCGGGCTTTTTGTAGGCATTGGAAAAATAGTCAACGATATTCTCCGAATTGGTCATGATGGGCTCCAGCCTGTCTTTGGGCTGCGACATATAGTCTGTAATCGTGTGGGGCAGGCCATCGTCGGAGTCGTAGTTGTTGTCCCATTCCTGTTCGGTGATGAACTGCATGAATGTGTTGAGTCCTTCGTCGAACCAGGCCCACTGGCGCTCGTCGGAGTTGATAATCATGGGGAAGTAGTTGTGTCCTACCTCGTGGAAAATGGTTGTCAGGGCTGCCATTTTGCTGCCCTCGGAGTAGGTTCCGTCTTCCTGGGCGCGACCGGGGTTAAAGCAGATCATGGGATATTCCATGCCGTTTTGGGCCTCCACGGAGATGGCGGTGGGGTAAGGATAAGGAATACTGAACTTGCTGTATGTCTTGAGCGTGTGTGCCACTGCCTTGGTGGAGTAGCGTCGGTAAATAGGGTAGGCCTCGATGGGGTAATAGCTCATACACATCACCTTTTTGCCTTCTCCGTTATCTACTGCCATGGCATCCCAGATGAATTTGCGGCAGGCGGTCCAGGCGAAATCGCGCACATTTTCGGCTTTATAGTGCCAGGTCTGGGTGCGCTGACTGTGTTTTTTCTGCGTGGCAGCCTGCGCTTCGGCCAGAGTGACAATTTCGACCGGTTCGGCGGCATTTTGCGCCTGTTTCCATTTTTTCAGGCGTTCGGCGCCCAGGGTCTGGTTGTAATTCTGGCAAACGCCGGTTGATCCCACCACATAATCATCTGGTAGTGTCATTTTCACCTCGAAATCGCCGAAATTGAGGGCAAATTCGCCGGTTCCGGTGAACTGGTCGCTCTGCCAGCCTTCAAAATCGCTGAAAACACACAGGCGCGGGTACCACTGCGTGATGGTGAACAGGTAATTGTCGTCTTTGGGGAAGTACTCGTAGCCTCCGCGACCGAACGTGATATTGTTGATGCGATCAATCAGGATATACGACCATTCGATATTGAATTCGAACGTTTTGCCCGGAGCCAGCGGCTCGGGCAGTTCGATGCGCATGACGGTATTGTCAATGAAATGCTTCAGTGGTTTGCCGCCGGCGTCTTTCACGGCATGGATCCGGTGGCCGTAATCATCGAATTCAGTCCAGGCCTGTAGCATGCGCATAGCCTTCTCTGTCATGGTTTCGCCGAGATTGTGCGGGTGAGCGTGGTGCAGATCGTTCGTTGCAGCGTGCTCGTTTTCATCCAACTGCAGCCAGAGGTAGCGTAGCGTTTGCGGGGAATTGTTGTGGTATTTCAACCATTCTTTTCCTGAAAGCTCGTGTTTTTCGGGATTGAGCTGACATTCGATGCGGTAATCGCAGCGCTGTTGCCAGTAGGCGGGACCGGGAGATCCGTCGGCTGTCCGGTACGTATTGGGAGAGGGCAGCATATTACCCAGTTGTTCGAAGGAGTAGCCATGGTTGGGCCTGTCCTGAGCTGCTGTGAAATTCGTGACAAGGATACAAACAACAGGCAGCAGCAGCGTTTTCACTGCTTTGGAAAACATTTCAGTTTGCATAACTGATGGTATATATTTAGAAAAGAGGCGCTAAAGTGCGGATAACCTCTTTCCCGGGCGCAGTTTTTCGACATTTTTTTGTGTCAAAAGGTTAAACGACTTTACTCATTCATTAACTGGCACATAGCATCATACAAAATCGGCGCGGTCTGCGGCCCTACCGAGTTAATCTCTCCGTACGGCGCTTCTTTCTGCTGGTATGTATAGGGAGGTTTTTCATCCCACTGACTGAGTGGCAGTATATAACCTATAAAGTCGTTTGAAAGCCCTGTAATGAACCGGTATTCACCCGGCATCATGCTTCTGAGCGGAATATTTTGTGAGGGAGGAATGGGGTAGTCTCGACCATCCGGGGCTTCGGTACCCCCATTTGCTATTTCAGGGTACAATTCGCCCGGCTGGTGCAGGAAAGAGGCCGGTCCAATAGTCCAGAAGGCAATTTCCGTTCTTATTTTCCACCATCCCGACAACCCCCGGTTGAAGATTCCCATCGCTGCGCCCAGCCGGTAGAGTTTGTTATCGAGCGGCAGGTCGAGTTTTCGGACACTCAGCCTGATACTGGCCGTATCAAGTGGTTCGGATGCGTTATATTCGAGCGACCGGAGCGCCAGCAAAGCCAGTTGTTCACCCTGTGCACGGGCCTTTTCAAAAACCGGAGCCGTCCAGCTTGTATCACCACTGATGTCCGGGATAGAAAACGATGTACCTGTTGACATCATACCCCCAATTGCACCGTTTACAAACAGGGTGATACCTTTTTTGCCTTCCTGTACCAGTGAATCGCGTATATATATCCCGTTTTCAAAGGAATTTCTGAGGTAATGCGGAAAATCGGAGGTGATTTCCAGGTTTCCCGACCAGAGTGTTTCCGGGTGGTTTGCCCATTGGATCATGGTACCGAGGGTGGTATCGGCCTCGGCATCCCGAAAATGCATCAGGCGCAATCCGTAATCAAAAGCAACAGGCTCCCGGTAATCGCCCACCAGATTTTTCGCTCCGGCGGTGTCCTGCGCAAAAACGATTCGTGCGGGCCTCATATTTTTTACGGCATCACCGAGAGAAAGGAGTATTTTGTCTTTTACACTTCTCAAATATGATTGATCCACGCCCGACTTGAACTCGCTCTGTCCCCACAATCCAACTACATCCGGACCTTCGTGCGTGTGCGTGCTGGTGATGAAGGTGTAGTTGATTCCCCAGGATTCCGGTATCTGCTCCTTAACTTCATTTACATCGTCGGCTCCGAAACCGATCAGATCGAGTGCTACCAGTGCGATACGGGTGGAGCCGTCGTCAATAATCATGGTACGTGCCCACAGGTCATCGTGAATACCTGTGGCTGGCCTGTTGTTCTGAAATCCTGCGAGCCATACGGCATCGAACTGCCCGTTGCCGTTTTTATCGGTGTATGTATCGCCATCAGCTTCATTATACATGGCATCACCATTATTATCGGTCCAGGAGTCGGGCACTGCCGGGGTGACGGGCACCGCTGCAAAACCGGCATATATACGTCCGGCGTAGCGTCCGGCAAAATCAGTGGCAGCCTGGTAGTCCGGGTATCTGTCGTGCAGTCTGTAGTACAGATAAGTGGCTGTAGCAACAGCGATAACAGCCAGAAATGTCAGAATTCGGCGAATAATTGTCATGGATGAACTGATTTTAGTAATCTGGCTACCTCCCGGGTCTGCTCCAGATGCCTTTTTTCATGAGCTACTATAATATCAAGTGCCTTGTCCAGCGTATAGACGATAAACTTGCTGGCGGGTGAGGAAATGACCGTCTGGGCGCCATCGAGCTCATTCATGTATTGGTAAAGCCTGTCCTGATGACCGGCAAATTGCTCGAGAATACCTTCGTCAATATCACCCGTTCGAGGTTCCCAAACAGATACCGTCCTGATTTTCTGTTTTCTGTCAGGCTGGACGGATTTAAGAATAAAATTACCCATCCAGTTAACCCAGAAACCTGCCCTGCTCATAAATGGTGGCTTGTAGTTGCCAGCTTTGATTGCGTCAAAAACAGTGAAATACGTAGAATTAATCACAATCAGGTGATCAATATTTCTGGCAATACTCCAGGTGTTCGCATCCGGTGACCAGTTTAGTGCATCTTTTCCAAGCGAGCCAAATTCAGCCACAAACGCTTTGGTAACGAGATTTATCTCCGATGAACGGCTTGTTTGCATTTTTTTCTTACAAAGATATCGAATATTACAAAAACAGATCATCCAGTTTCAGAATATGATCTGTCACGCCCGGGTTTTTCAGTCCGAAAGTGCATCAGGTCTTCTTTTTAAGTGTTGGTTTAGCGACCACTGAACTGAAGACCTTTTTTGCTTTTCAGACACACTTTTTAGAACATTATCTCCGTAACATTACTGTACCTTTACCGTACCTATTTTAATAGCCCACTGATGAAGAATTTTTCGCTTCCCTGCCTCTTTATGTTTTTTTTCGGAGCACACGTAGCGGGTCAGTCGCTCCAGGTCAGTGCAGGCGCAGGCGTTGACAACGGGCACACTTACCGTGCGCAGGAACAAGCGGGTTGGCCTCTGCAGAGAGGACGGTACATACTGCCTTTGATAACCCTCGGCTTCAGCAAGATGACTGCTGCAGGCAATATTCATTCTCTGAACGTATTACTCACTACTGATAATAACAGGCTTGAAAGCAATAACCCGCTTTTGGAGGGTGCCGGCAAGACGGTTTACTATAGAAATGGCCTTCAGTACGAAATAATGTTCCCGCTTTCAAAAACCGGCAAGCGTCACCAATTGTTTACAGGCTATGCTGTTTCTGCTTCGCACAGCATGTTCAGATTTTTACCCGTATCGTCTTTTTACTTTCCTCAAACAATAAGGGACGTCATGGTGGAGGCCGGAGGGTGTTTTGAATACAGGTATTCTTTGAAAAACGGACTGTGTCTGTACAGTGGAATTAATCTGAATATTATCGGAACAGGAATCGAGATGTCCAGGGTAGAAAACCCGCTGCTTACCAAAGAGCAGCAGACAAATACGATCTTTGAAATGGGATTCAGCTCGCGCGCGTTGTTGCACGCGGGCGTCTACGCAACCCTTTCCACAAAAAAGAATTAATTTCATCACCACAAACATTCAAGCTATGGGAACCGATGAACAACTGAAAGAACTTGTCAGGCAAAAATACAGTGAAATAGCCTTGCAGGAAAAATCCGTCAATCAGGCTTCGTGCTGCGGCGCCGGCTCCTGTTCGACGGAGGTTTATAACATCATGAGCGACGATTACACAACGCTCGATGGTTACAGTCCCGATGCAGATCTGGGACTGGGCTGCGGATTGCCTACGCAGTTTGCCCGTATCAAGCCCGGCGACACCGTGATTGATCTGGGCAGTGGTGCTGGCAACGACTGCTTTGTCGCAAGAGCGGAAACAGGGCCTGCAGGCAAGGTAATCGGGATTGATTTTACGCCCGAAATGATCAACAAGGCTCGTGAAAACGCCGAAAGGCTGGGATTCAACAATGTCGAGTTCAGGACTGGCGATATTGAACGCATACCCGTGACGGCCAATGTGGCGGATGTAGTGGTAAGCAATTGCGTACTGAATCTGGTTCCCGACAAGAAACAAGTCTTTTGCGAGATTTTCCGGGTTCTGAAGAATGGTGGCCACTTCAGTATTTCTGATGTGGTGCTCTCCGGCGAACTTCCGGAACAGCTCCGGAAGGATGCCGAGATGTATGCCGGTTGTGTGGCAGGTGCCATTCAGCGCGATGAATATCTCGAGTTTATCCGAAAAACAGGTTTTGTCAATCTTCAGATACAGAAGGAAAAGGCGATCGTGATACCCGATGATATACTCGTCAATTACCTGAATCCGGATCAACTGACGGCATTCAGAAACGGAGAGACAGGTATTTTCAGTATTACGGTGTATGCTGAAAAGCCGGTTGTAACCTCCTGCTCCTGCGAGCCGGGTACCTGCTAAAAAAAAGCGGCACGCGATTGCGTGCCGCACAACAAAACCCATTCTATCGTATGAAGTAGTTACTGTGATTCAGTTTGATCAGTTCAGAGAGCTTGGAAGTGCATTCAGATCCCTGAAAAGTATTTTTTTGCGGTTGAAATGTAACAGATTGGATCGTTTCAGCTGATTCAGCACGGCGGTAACCATCTGGCGACTCGTACCTGTCATGTCTGCAATATCCTGATGTGTCATGTTGTGTCTCACGAGTGTTTCAAATCCGACCCTGCTTCCCTGTTCAAGCCCCATTCTGCGCAGAAAATCCACAATTCTGCTCTTTGAGTCCTTTAGTACTACGTTTTCAAGCTGACTTTCCGTGTAGCGAAGCCGCTCTCCAATGAGGTGCAACAACGACTGCGCAAAGGCAAAATTCGAGCGCATGACCGACAAAACGGCTGTTGAGGTAAACTCGATAAACTCCGTCTGGTCGTCCATTGAGTAGGCAAAGTCGCGTCTTGTTTCCTCGCCTGTCAGGCAAGATTCGCCGAGAATGTTTCCGGGGCGCACAATGTATTTGATGATGTCCTTTCGTTCTGCATGTACGGTGACCTTCAACGTGCCTTTAAGGATGAAGTAAAGCCTGTCTGAATGCTGACCTGGCCTGTAGAGCACTGCGTGTTTCCCGTATGTCTGAACGATTCCATCGCTGTTCAGTATCGCGAGTTCTTCAGGGGTGAGCACCGCAAACAGCGGGCTTGTTTCGAGTAGTTTGATTGCGTTGTTCGGATCCATGGCCTTTCTTTTTTTGATTTCAGTCGGGATTAATACAAATCACCTCGTATCTGATTAAATGACAACACGTGTTCAAATATCCCCTATGCGGAGTATAAAAAAACTGTCGGTTTATAATTTTGCACCATCTTTGTGAAATAATCAGTAAGCGTGGCTGAACAAGAAGAAAAATACTGGCTCGAACGCCTGAAGGAAGGCGATGAGGCCGCACTTGGAAAGATCTTTGATGTTTACTACTCAGATCTGGTGTCCCGTATTTTCCGTGTCATACCTGATTCGGATACTTGCCAGGATATTGCTCAGGAAGTTTTTGTGGAATTATGGAACAAGCGGGCAAGTATTGAAATTCATTCATCCCTGGGTGCATATCTGAACAGGGCGGCAGTGAACAGGGCGCTTAATTATCTAAAGTCGAGAAATCGTGGTGTAATTGACGGATCGGCCGAGCTTGTAGAATCCGCAGATGACGGGGAGGTTTTTTCAACTGAAGCCCGGCAGGCCGAAGAAATGGAGCTCAGGTTGCACCGTGCCATAGAGAAACTGCCCGAGCGTTGCAGGGCCGTATTTGCGTTGAGCAGATTTGAGGATCTTTCTCACAAGGAGATAGCAGACCGACTGGGTATTTCGGTGAAAACGATTGAGAACCAGATTACCAAAGCGATGAAATTGCTGAGAGAATCCCTGCGAGATTCAACCTGAACCGGCTATAAATTGTCGCACGTTGGCATATCGTTCAAGTTAAAGACGGGCGGATAGGGGCTATTATTCCCTCTGTTGTCTTGAAAGCGGAAATAATAATTTCAAAAATCTGATGGATCAGAATCAAATCACCGTAACAGAAGCTGTATTGGCGGCTTATTTTTCAGGGAAAGCCACTCCTGAAGAGTCTGCTGCCGTTGAGAAGTGGCGATTGTTGTCTCCAGGTAACGAATCAGCTTTTCGTGATTATGCACTGATATGGGAACGGTCGGGAAATTTTGTGCCTGTCATGAATATCAACAAAGATGCTGCTTTCGCACGAATTCTTGAAAAGACTGGAAAGCAGCCCATGACAGCCTCTCCAGCGAGAAGCCCCATGTACTATTTCAGCAGAATTGCAGCTGTGATTGTTTTGCTTGTTATTTCAGTGCTGGTGTTCCGTGAAAGGGGAACCGGGGAAGTTTTTGACCAGACAACCCTCGCAACTGCTGAAAATCAGGAACTGCAGTTGTCTGACGGTTCCGTAGTATGGCTCAGAAATGGCAGTTCACTTTTTTATAACACAGAAGACGATGGTTCCGCTATTCGTAAAGTCAGGCTTAAAGGAGAAGGTTTCTTTGAAATAGCTCACAATCCCGAGCGGCCATTCAGGGTAGAGCTGGAAGATGGAGCATATGTTGAAGTATTGGGAACAGAATTCCATGTCTCACAGACCGGGGCCAATATTGGTGTTCTGGTAAAATCGGGCAGGGTGCGTTTTTCACCATCCAGAGGCGACTTTCCTGTGCTGAAAGCAAGTCAGAAGGCTGTTTACAGCAAAAAAGATGCGCGGCTTACTATCTCGGAGTCATCAAGCATGAATGAGCTTTCCTGGCATACCGGAGGGCTTGAATTTGTTTCGACGCCACTGTCGAAAGTAATTGAGGATCTGCAGCAGTTCTATAATGCGGATATAACACTGGAAAATAGTAAACTGAAATCGTGTTTGCATACAGCTCCGCTAACCGATGCATCACTAGATGAGGTTTTGAGTTCACTGGAACTGGCTTACGGGCTGCGTGTTGTAAGGACATCCCGCAACGTATATAAACTCACGGGCGGGAATTGTGGCAAATAACCCCTACAAATCGTATTCTTTTATCTTTCTGTAAAGCGTTCTCTCGGATATTTTGAGTTCTTCTGCAGCCTCTTTCCTGCGGCCCTTGTACTTGGAAAGCGCTCTTTTTATAGCTTCCTTTTCAATTTCCTCCATTGCCAGCGGGGCATATTCTTCTTCACTCTGGTTGTATGTATTGTTTCTGGGCTGCTGATCTAAGATAATAGGCCTCGAGCTGTTTTCCGTTTGCCGGGGCTGGTAATAATCGCTGGATGGATATGTATCCGTTGAAACATCCAGATCACTTTGCTGGAAACCCGATACAGGAAGTCCCGGGGGCATCGTTCGCAGGTTGCCAATATCCGGCATGTGCAGATTATTTCGCTGTACGAGCTCATAAAACATGTTTTTCAGGTCGTTCAAATCCTTTTTCATGTCAAAAAGGAATTTGTACAGCAATTCGCGTTCCTGATAATCGCCTCCGCCGGATGCGGATCTGCCGGTTGGTACAGGCAGGTGTCTGTTGAAAAGCTGCGGCATCGTTTGCTGCAGATGCTGGGCCGTTATCAGGCGATCTTCCGAGAGCACAGACAGTTGTTCAGCTACGTTTTTCAGTTCCCGGATATTGCCGGGCCAGCGGTAATTTTCGAGTGCCAGTTCGGCCCGTTCATCGAGCTTTACGGCCTGCATCCGGTATTTTTCAGCAAAATCATGGGCAAATTTTCTGAAAAGGAGGGTGATGTCTTCTCTCCGTTCCTGCAGCGATGGAACTTTAATAGGCACCGTGTTGAGACCATAATACAGGTCTTCCCTGAATTTCCCTTTTTGTACCCTCTCCTGCAAATCAACATTGGTGGCTGCCACCACCCTTACATCCGTTTTTTGCACCTTGCTCGCGCCCACACGTATGAATTCACCCGATTCGAGTACCCTCAGCAGCAATGCCTGGGTATCTAGCGGCATTTCGGCAATTTCATCGAGGAAGATAGTGCCACCGTTTACAGTTTCAAAATATCCCTTTCTGTCGGCCGAGGCACCTGTGAATGACCCTTTTTCATGGCCGAAAAGTTCAGAATTGATTGTTCCTTCCGGAATGGCACCGCAGTTGACAGCAATAAAATCGTTGTGTTTCCGAGTGGACAGTCCGTGAATTATTTTGGAGAAAGCTTCCTTGCCCACGCCACTTTCGCCGAAAATACAGACAGTAAGGTCTGTTGGCGCTACCCTGATTGCTGTTTCAATAGCAGAATCGAGCAGCCTGGAGGCTCCAATGATTCCGAATCGGGCTTTTATTGCATGCAGGTTATTTGCCACTTTTGTTACGGACTTTTGTTGTTTGAGTTACGGGCCGGGTTCAGACTATGCGCTGGTAGCATCATGAATTCTGACCATTACATAATCACCGGGTTTCACACCATCTTTTTTGGGGAACACACACATTTTGTTCTGAGAATTACGGCCGCAGTGGTCGGCACTGGAACGACTGGAGTCCCGTTCAACCAGCACCTTGAAAGTTTTTCCTATGTCAAGTTGATTATTCCGGTGAGCCAGTGCTGTTTGCAGTCTGATAACCTCGTTAAGCCTGCGTTTTTTTACATCCTCGGGTATATCGTCGGCATATTTTCTGGCCGCCAGAGTACCCGGGCGTTCAGAATAGGCGAACATATACGACATGGAAAAGTTGGCGTACTCCATAATAGAGAGCGTTTCCTGGTGTTCTTCTTCCGTTTCCGAGCAAAATCCGGTAATAATATCGCTTGACACAGCCGCCTCGGGAAGTATCCTGCGGATACTGTCTATTCGCTCCATGTACCATTCCCTGTCGTAAGTTCGGTTCATCAGCTCAAGTACACGGGAGTTGCCTGATTGAACCGGCAGGTGAATATACTCGCAGATATTATCGTAACGGGCCATGGTATGCAGCACCTTGTCGGTCATATCCTTTGGGTGACTCGTACTGAAACGAACACGCAGGTCGGCGTGGACAAGTGCGGTCATTTCCAGGAGGTCGGCGAAATCGGTATGTTCACCGGTTTCCGAGCGCTCGCGCCCGCGTGTGAACGGTACCACACAGAAGGAGCACATGTTGTCGCAGCCGCGCATGATGGAGATAAATGCGGTAACTCCGTTTGTTTCCAGCCTGACCGGGCTGATATCGGCGTATGTTTCTTCGCGGCTGAGCAGAACGTTTACCATTCGATTGCCCTCTTCGGCCGCGCCGATCAGGTTCGGCAGATCGCGATAGGCATCGGGGCCTACCACCAGATCAACCAGCTTTTCCTCTTCGAGCCATTTCTTCTTGAGGCGTTCGGCCATACAACCCAGCACCCCAACCTTGAGCTCCGGTTTGGAAGATTTAACCTGTTCGAAGGTTTTCAGGCGTTTGCGGACGGTTTCTTCGGCCTTTTCACGTATAGAGCAAGTGTTGATGAGAATCAGATCACTTTCCTCCATATTTCGGGTAGGAGCATAGCCAACCTCGCCGAGAATACTGGCTACGATTTCAGAGTCGCTGAAATTCATCTGACATCCGTAGCTTTCTATGTAGAAGTGCTTCAGCCCCGGCGATTTGCCATGAGCGATTTGCTCCTTGAAAAAGACACTGCCCTGTTTGGACTCGTCTATGGTTTTTATACCCTCCAGGGTTGGATTTGAATCGTACATGAATTGTTACGAAAGTGAGTTGGTTAAACCTGAAACGGCTGCAAAGGTACGCAAAAATCGGGATGTGACAAAATGTCAGTGAAGAATACGTATGTGTTCAGGGGAAAAGAAAAACCCGGTCTTCGGAGGAGGACCGGGTTTTGAAAGGGAGCGGAAAACGAGACTCGAACTCGCGACTTCAACCTTGGCAAGGTTGCGCTCTACCAACTGAGCTACTTCCGCGTTTTGTGACCGCAAAGATAATAGCGTTGAAATGAGTCAGACAAGTTTCTGACAAAAAAAATTTCATAAAGATTTTATCTCCGGTAATTTGCCCGTCAATACAGGCAAAATCGCAGAATCAGGCCATCAGTGAAGCTCAAATTTCATGCAAACCTGTTCTATGATAGAGCAGCAGTCATCCATCTGGGCTTCGTTAATAACGAGGGGCGGGGCGAAACGGATGATGTTGCCGTGCGTGGGCTTTGCCAGCAAACCGTTTGCGGCCAGTTCGAGG
>JAJTFM010000014.1 GCA_021298575.1 Saprospiraceae bacterium
GGCAGGAAAGGTTGCTAATGAACAAAAAATTCTGGCTGACAGCAGCGCCCGAGTGGCGGCGGAGCAGCGAGATATAGCCCGTATAGAAAAGCTGAAAGCGGACAGCAGTGCTATATTGGCATTTGAGCAGAAGCAGCTAGCGGAGCAAAAGTCAAGGGAAGCGGAGATAAACCTTGGTATTGCGAAAAGAGAAGAGGCTCGTGCGCTTGTTGCGCTGGAGCAGGTAAAGAAGGAGAAGTCTGCTACGGAGGAGCAGCGGCGGCGAGCGGAGGATAACTACCGCATTGCGCAGGAAAAAACGGTGGAGGTAGAAAAGCAGGCAGAGGTTGTCAAACGCGCACTTGAAGCTACTAAAACAGCTCTGCGCAATGTGGTATCACTTACGCTAACTGAGGTAGAAAGGTTGATATATGAGATTAAGTATGATTCTGCCTTTAACAGAATTAGTACAGTTATCTCACTTGATGCTTCAAAACCGGAGGTAAGTAATGCTCTGCTTGAATTCGCATTTTGGTATTGTGAATCAGGGAAACTGGAAAAGTCGGCTGATATAATCAAGAAGGCTTACAGTCTTGCTGATAAACCAATGGCGACGTATCCTGGACAGATTGATATCAAGTTGCTTCGTGATTTAATACATAATCTGAATCCTGAACGTGATTCGATGCTTTTTGATAGATATTATCCCCAAATGGTAGATGTGCAGGGTGGTACTTTTGATATGGGTACTAAATCTGGCATTGAAGAGAAACGAAAGATAAAACTTAATCCATTTGCCAAAAGAGAAGTTAATCCTTATGCAAATGAAGAACCGGTGCACAAGGTTAGTCTTTCTGATTTTAGAATATGCAAAACCGAGATAACGTGGTGGCAGTATGCTCTTTTTTGCGAGGCCAAAGAACGAAACTATTTAACTCCGGGATGGGGTGCAGATGGCGACAATCCTGTTGTGAATGTTTCTTGGTATGATGCGGTGGAGTACGCTAACTGGTTGAGTGAACAAATGGGGTTAAATCCAGCGTATGATATTGACAGGGATAAAGAAGACATTAACAATAATAGTGTCTTTGATAACTTAAAATGGTCTGTCAAACTGAAGGATGATTCGAATGGCTACCGTTTACCAACAGAGTCTGAGTGGGAGTATGCTGCTCGGGGCGGTAATAAAAGTAAAGGAAGAATTTACGCTGGCAGCAATGACCTGGATTCTGTTGGGTGGTATTATGCAGATAGTGGAAGTCGTACACGTGCTGTTGGACAGAAAAAGCCGAATGAACTTGGATTGTATGATATGAGTGGTAATGTATGGGAGTGGTGTTGGGACTGGTACGGGGATTATAAATCGGAACCACAGGAAAATCCTGTTGGTGCTGAAAAGGGCGGCAGCCGTGTGTATCGCGGCGGCGGCTGGTATTACGGGCCGCGGGTCTGGCGCGCCGCCATTCGCGGCGACGGCGGGCCGTCGAACGGGTACAACAACCTTGGCTTCCGCCTCGCTGTCTCTCTCCAGTGATGTGGTTTGGAGTCCGGCTATCCAGGGAGCAAAGAAGAAAAAATGCGAATAGCTGCAACGGAACGGAGCAAGGCGGGGCTGCGGTAGCGCCCGCCTGCGAAGTGGAGGAGCAGTTATTCGCTGTCGCAAGCGGGAAACATCCGGGGCGAAGCCCCGAAATTTTTTTTAAAAAAGTGATTCTATGCAAATAAAAGTATTTAACATTCCTGTTACGTATGGTGAAAGTGAATTTACCGACGAATTGAATGCTTTCCTGCGCAGCAGGAGAGTTATTACAATGGACAGTGAGCTGGTAAAGAGCGGCGGGGTGGCTTACTGGTCTTTTAAAATAGGTTATCTGGACGGGCCATCGCCCGAGCGCGACAAACAGTCCCGGATTGATTACAGGGAGGTGCTGGATGCCGAAACCTACAAGCGTTTCTCTGTATTGCGGGATATACGTAAAAAAATAGCCAGAGAGGAGTCCATACCCGCCTACGTGGTTTTCTCGGACGAGGAGCTGGCTGAATTGTCGAAAATCAGTCCGCTCACCATGCCTGCCATGAAATCGGTGAAGGGCATCGGAGAGAAAAAAGTGGAAAGGTATGGCCAGTTTTTCCTCGACAAAGTACTCGAAGAATGAAAAAAGCGGGTCAACTCATGCCCCTGATCCTGGAGCCGGATAACCTGCGGCTGGCTTTCTGGAAGGCATCAAAAGGCAAAAGATACAGCAATGCAGTATGCAGGTATCAGTTGCATCTGGAGGAAAACCTGAAAAAACTGCAGTACCAGATACGTACGGGTCTTGTCGAGGTGGGCGATTACCATTATTTCAAGGTGTTCGAGCCGAAGGAGAGGCAGATTTGTGCCTCGGCCTTCAGCGAGCAGGTGCTTCACCATGCCATGATGAACGTGTGTCACGATATTTTTGAACGCCATCTGATTCACGACACGTACGCGACCAGAAAAGGCAAGGGAGTCCATGCGGCTCTGAACAGGGCAAAAGAATTTACACGGACAAACAGGTATTATCTCAAGCTGGATGTGCGCAAATTTTTCGATTCGGTACATCACGATACCCTTGGGCAGCAGCTATCGAGGCTGTTCAGGGAGCAAAGGGTAAACGAGATATTTGGAAAGATAACCGACAGTTACGAGGCATCTCCGGGCCGGGGGCTTCCGATCGGGAATCTGACCAGTCAGTATTTCGCCAATCATTTTCTCTCCGGCCTCGACCACTATATAAAAGATGAATTGCGCGTGCGCGCGTATGTGAGATATATGGATGACATGGTACTGTGGAGTGATGAAAAGGCTGCACTCGCGCGTGCACTGGCTTCTATTGCCGGTTTTATTCACGACCGACGGCACTGCAGGCTGAAGCCGGTGGTACTTGAAAAATGCAGCAGGGGACTTACTTTTCTCGGTTACCGGCTGTTTCCCGGCTTCCTGATACTCAGCAGACAGAGCAAACAGCGTTTTATCAGAAAGATGCATCTTCTGGATGAAAATTACGACAGCGGTTTGTGGCCGGAATCGGTATGCCAGCGTCGTGCGCTGCCGTTGCTGGCATTTCTGGAACATGCACACACAAGAAATTTCAGGGAAAGCGTACTTTTGGGACAGTGGTCAAACACCGCAAGGGCGACAACCGTGTGAATCGCGGCGGCAGCTGGAATAACGAACCGCAGAACTGCCGCGCCGCCAATCGCAACAACAACGAGCCGTCGAACAGGAACAACAACCTTGGCTTCCGCCTCGCTGTCTCTCTCCAGCTCCCTGGATAGTCGGATGACATCCACAGAACAGGTGTTTGTCCCGCGCTACCCTCACCGGGGAGCCGAAGACAACCGTTATCGGGGTACGGCGGCAGTGCTGGTAGAGAAAATTGTCGAAGGCTCTGCCGCTGGCTACCCGTAACCGCATCCTGCTTCTTTTGTTTAACCGCAGAGTTACGCCGAGAAAGACTCTTTGCGTAACTCTGCGGTTACCTCTGCGCACCTCTGCGGTTAAACAAATACCAGGTTATCCGGTCGAGACCGGAAACCTGTGCAGAAAACACCAGTAAAATGCTCCCGAAAAACAGGATGGTGCTGGTAAAGAAAATCGTCGAAAGGGCTACCCGTACAACTCCATCCTCACCTGATCCTTGTTATACCCAAGCTTTTGGATCAGGTTGGTAGCTGCCTCGTCCACCATGGCGCTCCAGCCACAGAGGTAGAACGTCACGTCGGGTCGCGTATGCGCGTATGCGCTCAGGTAAATCTGGTGGATGTAGCCCCGGAAGCCGTGCCAGTCGGGTTGCCGCGACAGCGCAACATCCCAACTGAAACCGGGCACCTCCGATTGCAGCGCCTCAAATTCACTCCTGTACAGAATATCCGCCTCCGTGCGGGCCCCGAAAATCAGGTGAATCCGGCGGTGCGGCCGTCCAAAGCGCCGTATAGCCTGTATCATACTGCGGAAAGGTGCAATACCCGTGCCCGTGCAGATCATGACAATATCCCTGTCCAGCTCCGGCGGCAGCACAAAACTGCCCTCCGGTCCCTTGAACCGCAGTTCGGTGCCTTCCCTGACCTCCTCGAACAGATAGCGCGAGCCCAGTCCGGGCTGAGCGCGCACGATACACAGCTCGAACGTGTTGTCATGACCGGGGCAACCGGCGATCGAGTAGCTGCGCCACCGCTGCAGGCGTTTTTCGCCCACCGGCAGATCGAAAGTGATGAATTGTCCGGGCGTAAAGTCGAAGCGCTCCATCTCAGGTACTTCCAGATAAAAAGCCCTTACTTCGGGCGCGAGCGATGCCGTTCGGCGTACTATTGCGGTGTGCCAGGTGATTGCCATTTTTGAAGGGTATGGGGGGTAGAGTGAAGGGTATGGGGTTAACAAAAACGGGTTTGTTAGGTTCAAATGTAGTGCGTCAATCAGATATGCGGCGTGTATTTCGCGCGACACCCGCCAGGATTCCTCCTTGCAAAAAATCCCGTTTTCATTTGGAAAATTGCCCAAAAAGGGCGTACCTTTGCGTTCGCTTTGGGGAAGGCATGTCTTTTCATGTCGTTTTCCATTGATTTTGAACGAGTTACATTCATTTTTCAGCCAAGGAAGGTATGCCTACTATCAACCAGTTGGTTCGCAACAGTCGCGAAAAGGTAGAATACAAGAGCAAGAGCCGTGCTCTGGCGTCAAGCCCGCAGAAGCGGGGCGTGTGCACGCGTGTGTACACAACGACACCAAAGAAGCCGAACTCTGCTCTTCGTAAAGTAGCCAAAGTGCGTCTGGTGAACGGTATCGAGGTGATTGCTTACATTCCGGGAGAAGGTCACAACCTGCAGGAGCACTCTATCGTGCTGGTGCGTGGTGGTCGTGTGAAAGACCTCCCGGGTGTTCGTTACACCATCGTACGTGGCGCCCTTGACACCGCCGGTGTTCAGAAGCGCAACAAGAGCCGTTCCAAGTACGGAACCAAGCGCCCGAAGAAGTAAATTCTTCACCCGCTGCTGCCCGCGCACACCAGGTGTACGCCGGCCGCTTTCACCAATTTCATTCATCACACATTAATTAAAAATGCGTAAGCACAAACCGAAACCTCGAGTATTGGCTCCCGATCCGCGTTATAGCGACACGTTGGTAACACGTTTCGTCAATAACCTGATGTGGGACGGCAAGAAGGGCGTTGCTTTTGGTATTTTTTACGATGCACTCGACATCGTGAAGAGCCGCACCAACGAGGACGAGTTGCAAGTGTGGAAAAAGGCACTCAACAACGTCATGCCCCAAGTGGAGGTACGCAGCCGCCGTATCGGTGGCGCCACCTTCCAGATTCCGACCGAACTTCCGGCAAGCCGCAAGATCTCCATCGGAATGAAATGGCTCATAAAATATGCCCGCGCCCGCAGTGGCAAAGGTATGGCTGAAAAGCTGGCAGCTGAAGTCATCGCCGCATCCAAAGGCGAAGGACAAGCTGTGAAAAAACGCGAAGACACCCACAAGATGGCCGAAGCAAACCGCGCTTTCGCCCACTTCAGGGCCTGAGCGGGTCTTTATTTGGACATTGCCGCCAAAATTGTTCCCGCTCTCATCAAGGGCTGCGGGAACAATTTTAGGCGGTTTTGGCGTTTTTAAAGGCGTGCAAATCTGGAACATTCTCCGTTTGCGAAATTCACTCAAATTTTAACAATCATTCATCTTAACTTAAAAATTCATGGCAAAGGATCTGCGGTTCACCCGTAACATCGGAATTGCCGCCCACATCGACGCGGGCAAGACGACTTTCACAGAACGTACTCTCTACTACACCGGCGTAACGCACAAAATCGGTGAAGTACACGAAGGCGCCGCCACGATGGACTGGATGGAGCAGGAACAGGAGCGTGGTATCACGATCACCTCCGCTGCTACCAAATGCCAGTGGACGGTAGAAGGTCAGAAATACGACTTTAACATCATTGATACTCCCGGCCACGTGGACTTCACCGTGGAAGTGAACCGCTCTCTGCGCGTTCTCGACGGACTGGTATTCCTTTTCTCTGCCGTTGACGGTGTTGAGCCGCAATCGGAAACCAACTGGCGCCTCGCCGATAACTACCGCGTACCGCGTATCGGCTTCGTCAATAAAATGGACCGCGCAGGTTCCGACTTCGCTATGGTGGTGAAGGACATGAAGGCCAAACTGGGCGCTAATGCTATTCCGCTCCAGGTGCCTATCGGCTCCGAACACAACTTCAAAGGTGTGGTGGACCTCGTAACCAATCAGGCTGTCATCTGGAATGAAGCCGACCAGGGTATGACTTTCGAAGTAGTGCCGATTCCTGAAGATCTCAAGGCTACTGTGCACGAACAGCGCCAGGCCCTGATCGAGGAAATCGCCGGCTATGACGACGGTCTGATGGAGAAGTTCTTCGAAGATCCGGACTCCATCACCGTGGAGGAAATGCGCGCCGCCGTTCGCGCCGCTGTGTGCGACCTGAAGATGACGCCCGTTATGTGCGGTTCCGCCTTCAAAAACAAGGGTGTTCAGGCTTGCCTCGACGCTGCATGCTACTTCCTGCCCTCTCCGCTCGATATCGAAGCGGTAACAGGTACTGATCCGAAAACGGATGCAGAGGTGTCACGCCGCCCTTCACTCAGTGATCCGTTCACGGCTCTCGCATTCAAGATCGCTACCGATCCGTTCGTGGGCCGTCTGTGCTTCATCCGCGTTTACTCGGGTAAACTGGATGCAGGCTCTTATGTTCTCAATACACGTACCGGCGACAAGGAGCGTATCAGCCGTCTGTACCAGATGCACGCCAACAAGCAGAACCCGATTGACTCGGTGGAGGCCGGCGATATCGCCGCTGCTGTCGGTTTCAAGGATATCCGTACGGGCGATACACTGTGCGACGTGGCTCACCCGATCGTACTCGAATCCATGGTGTTCCCCGAGCCGGTAATTGGTCTGGCGGTCGAACCCAAAACCCAGAAGGATCTCGACAAACTCGGTATGGCCCTCAACAAGCTGGCTGAAGAAGATCCGACTTTCCGCGTTCGCTACGACGAAGAGACTAACCAGACGGTTATCTCCGGTATGGGCGAGCTGCACCTCGAAATCATAGTTGACCGCCTCCGCCGTGAATTCAAGGTGGAGTGCAATCAGGGAGCTCCGCAGGTTAACTACAAAGAGGCTCTGACAACCACTACTTCTCACCGCGAACGCCTGAAGAAGCAGTCGGGTGGTTCGGGTCTGTTCGCCGATATGGAATTCGAACTCGGCCCTGCCGATGCCACATTCCTTGAGTCGGACGACTTCAAGAGTGGCAAGAAGAAGCTCCAGTTTGAGTGGGCTATCGTGGGTGGTGCTATCGACAAGAACTACCAGAAGCCTATCGCCGACGGTTTCACGCAGATGATGAACAATGGTATCCTCGCAGGCTACAACATTGATTCTATGAAGGTTCGTGTGTTGGACGGTGGTATGCACGCCGTTGACTCCAAGCCGATTGCCTTCGAACTTTGTGCCAAAGACGGTTTCCGCGAAGCTGCTCCGAAGTGCAAACCGCAGATCATGGAGCCGATCATGAAACTCGAGGTGATTACACCGGAAGAGTATGTGGGTCCGGTTATCGGTGACTTGAACCGTCGCCGCGGTATGCCGAAAGGACAGGAAACCCGTATGGGTGGTGCTGTGGCCATTCAGGCTGAAGTGCCGCTTGCTGAAATGTTCGGTTACGTAACTCAGTTGCGTACACTCACTTCAGGTCGCGCATCTTCTACCATGGAGTTCAGCCACTACGCTGCCGCTCCGGAAAGTATCGCCAAGGCCGTGATTGAAAAGTCACGCGCAGCCAAGTAACAATTACTTGTTTTTGTTTGATATTCCCGAATTCTTTCCTTATTGAAAGAATTCGGGATTTTTTTTGCCGGTGTCAGAGCTTGTTCAGGACTCTCTTAAAGTTCAAAGTTGGGCGAAAGCTCCTCCTCGTTACCCGCATAGAACTTGTTGATATGCTGAACAGCCTCATCAGGATCGTCGGTCACGAGGAACAGATCGAGGTCTTTCTCAGCGATATTATGGTGCCGTTTGAGCATAATTTCCACAATCCAGTTGCGGAGGCCCTCCCAGAATTCCTTACCCATCAGTACAATAGGTACGGGCGTGATCTTGTTGGTTTGAACCAGCGTGAGCACTTCGAACAGTTCGTCGAGGGTGCCGAATCCGCCGGGCATGACCACGAAGCCCTGGGCGTACTTCACGAACATAACCTTTCGGACGAAGAAGTACCGGTGTTTCAGGTTGTGTTCGGGTGCGATAAAGGCGTTGTGGTGCTGCTCGAATGGCAGGTCAATATTGAGCCCGATGGAGGTGCCCTGCTTCATCCACGCACCCCGGTTGCCGGCCTCCATAATACCCGGACCGCCACCGGTAATGATTCCGTAGCCTTCTTCAGTAAGTTTACTGGCTACTTTGGAGGCGAGCTCATAATAATAGGTTCCCGGTTTGGTACGGGCCGAGCCGAAAATGGATACACAGGGACCCAGGTTGTTGAGCACCTCGAATCCGTCCACAAATTCGGCCATCACTTTGAACATGGTCCAGGAGTTTTCCCCGCGCATTTTTGACCACTGCTTCATGGCGCGTTGTCCTGTTCCACCCTTGATTTCATCGGCGGATTGTTTATTTTCTTCCATAATTGAATTTTTTTGGAACCGGTCCGGGCCAGGGTGTGTCTGAAAAATACATGCCTGTCCGAAAACGCATCTTTTGGAACCTGTCCGACAGGTCTTTTTCGGGCAATATAACCCGATATTACCCTCAAAAGCACCTTTGTCCAGAACCCAAAATCTGCTGTTTTCGACCTCGTTTTATTACTTCGGTGCAATGTTCGAGGATGTGGGGAAGTTCAGCTTTTTCGTCTTCACTCCATTTCCCCAGCACGAAATTGACCTGTTTGCCTTTTGAGAAGTTGCTTCCTATACCCACGCGCAGGCGCGGGTACGTGTCGCCCCCGAGGAGCTCCTGAATATTCTTTAGTCCGTTGTGGCCGCCATCGGAACCCTTGCCGCGGAGGCGGAGCTTCCCGAAGTCGAGGTTGAGGTCGTCGCAGATAACCAGACTGTTTTCCACGGGTATCTTTTCCTTCTGCAGCCAGTAGCGCACGGCTTTCCCGCTGAGATTCATATAGGTGTTGGGTTTCAGCAGAATCAGGGTGCGGCCTTTCCATTTCACTTCGGCGAGATCGCCGTGATTATCGCCTTTCCAACTACCGCCGAGTGCGGAGCAGATAAAGTTTAACACGTCAAATCCGACATTGTGACGTGTGTCGTCGTAATCGTAGCCGATATTGCCGAGGCCTGTAATCAGATA
The DNA here is from genome assembly GCA_021298575.1 of Saprospiraceae bacterium. Classification (GTDB taxonomy): domain Bacteria; phylum Bacteroidota; class Bacteroidia; order Chitinophagales; family Saprospiraceae; genus M3007. The sequence goes on from JAJTFM010000014.1 coordinate 9,339, forward strand.
TTTCATATTTTCAAAAAAAGGGCAGCAAAGATAACTGCCTGGAATAGCTTTGCATCAAAACCATGCATCTATGTGGAAATTCGCGTCTATCATAACGCTCGCATTGCTTTTTGGTTGTGTGAGAAGGTCGCAGGAATCCCTGAAGCCTGCATTTTATTGCTGGCAGACTACCCTTGGGCTGTCCGGTGCCATGTCAGATTACCTCGCATCAACCGGTTGCAAAAAAATATACGTGAAAGTGCTCGACGTGGGCCTCGATCCTGCCGACGGCTCCATTGTGCCGTATTCGCAACTTACTGTTGCCGATACTGCAGGATTATCACAGCTGGAGGTGGTGCCTGTTGTTTTTATCACCAACGAAACCATCCGCCGGCTCACCGATGATGAAAAAACCGGCTGGCTGGCAGAAAAGATTGCGGGGGCTCTCGTGCGCGCGGGCAGCGCGGGTGCGCGGGCGCAAAACCCCGAGTTTCAGGTTGACTGCGACTGGACACAGGGAACCCGGGAGGCCTTTTTCCGGTTGCTGGAAAAAATAAGAGGTCACCTGCCGCATGGTGTCCTGCTCAGCGCCACTATCCGCCTGCACCAGTACAAGTTTCCGGATCAGACGGGCGTCCCGCCAACTGATCGCGGCATGCTCATGCTGTACAATACCGGAGATATTGACGCTCCTGACGAAACCAACTCGATTTTCAAACCCGAAGACGCGAAAAAATACCTGAAGGGCGCACCAGCCACCTACCCGCTGCCGCTCGACGTGGCCCTGCCGGCGTTCTCCTGGACACTGGTTTTCAGAGACGGAGAACTTTGGAAAATACTGCCGGGTCACGATGACCACCTGCCAACGGGCATACTGGAGCGCGGTACATTTCAGAATGGGCATTATCTTCGCCCCGGTGATTTTCTGAGACAGGAGGTCGTTTCTCCCGAACTGCTCAGAGAATCGGCGCTGCTGGCGGCCGGCGCCAGTCTGGCAGACGACGCCACCATTGCTTTTTTTCATCTGGACAACCATACACCCCGGGCGTTTCCGGCGCCCCTGATCCGATCCGTATGTCAACTGGCCGACTCCGTCCGAACAGCGCAATGAGCAGACTGATTGCCTCTGCCGCCGCCCTGATACTGCTTTCTTCTTTTGATCCCTCTGTCCCGGATCGGGTTGAGGGCAACGGCGCCTGTGCCGGTTCGATAGAATCTTTCTATGGTTACTCTTTTCTGGATCCCGGTGTTATCAATAAATCGGCGGCTTATGCTCCGTTTTTTGCCCGTTGGGATGATTATTACGAGCGGTTTTATTTCGACAAGCTGGAAGAAATTCAGATGTCGGAGAATATCGAAGAGTGGAGAGAGCGGTTCTGTGATCAGCCTCTCCCGGAAGATGTGGTAAGGGTGGTGTACGGAGCTTCGGCCGAGGATATCATGGCCCTTGAGCGGGCTGCTGCTGATTCCACGCGAAAAACACTGCTGCCCGGTCAGCTGGCAGGAAACACGTTTGCCGAAATGATCTCGTACAATGGTTGTCTGGAGGTAACGACCTACCTGATCTTTGCCAAGCGCTGCGAACCCTATGTGAGCAGCCGGGGTGGCTGGGAGGCCCGGGAGCGATATACCGACGAAATGCTGGACTTAATCAAACAGGGTGAAGAACAGTTTCGCTGCGCCGATTCTCATTTCATCCGCATGCGCTATCTGTATCAGCTGGTCAGACTGGCGCATTATGCCGGGCAATACGCGGAGGCAGTGAAACTGTACGAGACACTTTTCCCGAAAATACAGAGAAAAAAGGCCAGTATTATTCATTTCTGGATACTCGGGCATGTGGCAGGCGCCCAGCAGAAACTCGGGCGGTACCCGGAGGCAGCTTATCTTTACTCACTCGTGTTCAGGCACAGTCCGTCGAAGCGCGCTCAGGCGTACAGGAGTTTTCTGATCAGAAACGACGCTGACTGGGACAAGGCACTTCGACTGTGTCAGACCGATGCCGAGAAGAGTACCCTGTATGTGCTTCGCGCGGGCGGCTCGCGCGCGCGCCTGCTCGAGGATATGATGCAGGTGTACGATCTTGACCCCGGCAATACGCAGCTCGACCTCATGCTGGTGAGCGAGGTGCAGGAAATAGAGCGGGTGTTCCTGCGAACGGCTGTCACGGATCAGATGCGCGGTAAGGCGGTGGGCCGTATCAGTCAGGATGACGGCGTGAAGCGCCTGTTGAACCTGCAGAAGTTCGTCAGGCAGATTACCCGCGAGAAGAAGTACCCCAACCTGAAACTCTGGCGCGGTATTGAGGGATATCTGGAGCTGATGGCTGGCGACAGGTACGCCGCTGAAAAGCGCTGGGATCGCCTTGAGGACGATCTCGACGACGATGAGCCTTACGAGAAGGCTCTGCTGAAACAGATAAAAATATGGCGCTGTCTGCTCGAAATCATGAATTTCGATCCGAATGCGAGCGGAGCGGATGCTCAGTTTTACGCCATCATGGAGTACGAGGCATTCAAATTGAATCCGGCCTTCGAGCCTTTCCTCCGGCAGTGGGTGTCTGCTGCCTATGCAGGTGCCGGTCACCCCGGCAAGGCTATTCTTGTCGCCTGGCCCCCCAATTCCATTGCCCTGAACCCCCGGGTTGAGGTGTACGACGACCTGCTCCGGCTTTCGGAGGCCAGTAATCCGATACTCCGATACTGATGGTCAAAACCATGCAGATTGACACGAACCCCGACCGGGTGAAGGCGTATTTGCTGGAACTGAAGGGGGCTTACTTCCTTAGTCAGGGCAAACCCGAGGCGGCAGTGGCCATTATGCGCACCATTTCTCAGGTGGAAGCGGCCAAAATGCCAAAGTTTACGCCGTTCAGGGAGAAAGTGGGCGAAAAAGTGCATCGCGTGGTCAGCGACAGTCTGCTGCTAAACCGGCTGGAGATTGCAGAAAAAATTCTCGATCTGGAGTTCAGGGCCAAAACCGCTGAGGCATTGGGTGATTCCATGGCTGCTGCCTGGTGGTACCGGATCGGCGTTGCCTATTACAATATGTCCTATTTCGGGTACGAATGGGAGGCTACCGATTCGTACCGAAGTGGCTATAACCAGCTTCGGCTGGCGCAGGGCCCTGTTTTTTCACTGGCGGGCTCGCCCGAAGGAAACCGCGAGAATACCGATATGAGTGTACCGTTATCATACTTCGAAAAAGCACTGGCCGCCTCGCAGAAAAAGCCGGAAATCGGTGCCCGGGCAGCCTTTATGGCAGCCCGATGCCGGCAGAAACAGTGGTTTTGTGATCCGGCCTGTGCGTACAGACCTGGTACGGGGATGATTCCCGACCTGCCTGAAGACTATTTCAGGCATTACAGTCTGCTGGTTAACGATTACTCCGGCACGAAATTCTATAATGCCATTGTGAAGGAGTGCAAATGGCTCGCGGTATACGCCCGGTAAATCAGGCAAGATTCCGGTTGCTGTCCAGCTTCAAAAGAACGGCTATCATCAGGGTAAAACCAATCAGAGAGGAGCCACCATAACTGATAAATGGCAGGGGAATACCGATGGTAGGTACCAGCCCCATGGTCATGCCGATGTTAACGATGAAGTGTACAAACACGATACCGGCCACTCCATACGCATACACCCTCGAGAAGTTGGATCGTTGTCGCTCGGCTATGACACTGATGCGTACGAGCAGCCATACGAACAGGGCAATCATGGAGGCGACGCCCAGAAATCCGTGCTCTTCACCCACGGTGCAGAAAATATAGTCCGTTTCCTGTTTGGGAACGTACTTCAGTTTGGTCATATTACCCTCCAGAAGACCTTTGCCAAGGAAACCGCCGGCGCCAATGGCCATTTTGGAATGTATCAGGTTGTAGCCTGCTCCGCGTGCGTTGGCTTCGGCTTCTTCCGGGCGCAGCCATATCTTGATGCGCTGCTGCTGGTGAGGAGCCAGCAGTTTGTAACAGGCAAAGTTGGCAGCGAATACCACGCCTCCCGCCAGTACAATCAGAAACAGCCACAACTGCATCTGCCGCTGAATCAGGCTGGTCTTTTTCAGGTAGTTAGGCAAAAAAGAGGCTAAAAACAGTATCAGATGCGGTACAAGGACAAACACATGCGGGTTGCCCGCCGAGCCGGGGTCGCTCATGAGTACCTCCTTCATCAGCCACTCGTAAACTGATTCCCACCATATTGTAAGCGGAATTAATGCAGTAAAGGCAAGCCACCATACCCTTCGGTCGCCCCGGAAACGCCTGATCAGCAGGGCATTGGCCACTGCTATCAGCGAAGCCACCACATAGGCGGGCTGGTCGAATTTCAGGCCAAGTATGACAAGCGTAACCGTACTGAACCCCACCACATACCAGGAAGACGGCAGACCCTCCCTGTAAAGCACGAGCAGAAACGAAAAGAATACCAGTGCGGAGCCAGTATCGTGCTGCAGCAGGATGAGCAATACAGGCAGCATAAAGATAGCCAGTGCAATCAGCCTGTTTCGCCAGTTCCTCAGGTCAACACTTGTTGAACTGAGGTGAGTGGCCATAGCCAGACAGGTGCCGAATTTGGCCAGTTCCGAGGGCTGAAAGGTGAACCCCCCCAGCTGATACCAGGCGTTTGCCCCGTTGACCTCCCGGCCGAAGATGAGTGTGCCTGGTAGCAGGAGTATGCTTAATATGTAAAAAACAGGAGAAAATGTGCGCCAAATGGTCCATTCGGTCATCAAAATAACGAACATGATAGCATAACAGAAGATGATAAAGAACATCTGTTTGCCAGCCAGAGCGCCAAGATCGAGGAACGACAACGGATTGTCGGGATTGTAGGTCACCGAATAAATCATCAGCCAGCCCAGCACAGTGAGCGTGACGTAGATACCCAACAGCGGTCTGTCTATCTCGTTAAAACTGAATGATGAATTTCCGGTGGCCAATGTTTTTGATTTTATTGTTCCAGAAAATCTCTGGGGTGAATGTTATTGTCTCTGGCCGGATAGGCGCCCTGCCACCCTTCCAGGGCGGCGATGAATGCCATAGCCTCCTGTTTGGTGCGGAATGCGCCGACTCTCAGTTTGTAGTAGGGTTTTTCCAGCAACCAGGCTGCCGGAATGTCCGGGTACTCCTGCCGGAATTTTTCTCTTCCGGATTCTACCTGCGTTCGGTCGGTTGTTGACATGATCTGTACTCTCCATCCGCTGATCCGGGGCCTGGCACGGTTATTTTCCACCCACTTGCCGAAGAGGTCGGATACGGCGGGTTCCTCATTTATCTGCACATCTTGTGCCGATATCTGAAGAAAGAGAAAAAATGAAAACAGACCAGCAAGGGCGACCTTCATATACAGATGTTTCAGGCTGTAAAGGTAATGGATTTTTGCTGCTCTTACCGGAACAGCCATTTCCCGATTTTCCATAATGGGCTCCATTCTTTCTGAATTCTGAAATAGGGCGTCTGACGGGCGCCAAAGTCGCGCCTGCCTGCTTCAATAGCCCGTATCATGCTACCTTCAAAATCGAAAATATTGAGGTTTAATGTGTTTTTGGCGTACATGATGGCCGTCCATTTCAGCAGCAGTGCGGAGCCCGAGGCTCGAAGTGCCGGATCGTCGCCGCTCATGATGTAATAGGCCGAGTGTTTGTCCCACGCGAGCAGCGCAGCAGAGTGTACCCTGTTTTCGGCGTCAAGGGCAAAGAACAGTTTGCAGGTGCTGTTTTCCCTTAAAATCTGTACATATTTTTCCAGAAACCCGGTACTGAAGGGTGGCTTCATTCCCTGCCGCGAGAAACTCAGGTCAACGAGCCGCTTCAGCTCCGCAGCGGGCAGGTTTTCCACGACACGTAGTATGTTTTCGGCCTTTCTGATTTTTCTCCGGTAATTCCGGCTGATGTTTTCCCTGATTTCAGCTTCACTTTGCCGCAGGTCAATGATGTATGAATAGCGTGTCGTTTGCCTGAATCCCTTCCAGTAAAAGGGTAGCCAGTTGATTACCCTGTAGTTCATATCCTGCTCGAATGCCGCCAGTTTAGGCGGAAGCTGGTCTGTCAGGGCATCGTACAGGCGTATTTCATCGTCCGGATTTCTGTATTCAGGCAACAGATACGGCCCCGTGAACTTGCAAAGTGGCGGCATGGCGATATAATTCCAGCCCCACTTTTTTTTCAGAAAAAAGGGCATAGCTGCTATAGTTCTGCCTCCCGACTCAACGGTTGCGGCATCCCAGTTACCGCCGGTACACACAACGTCGAGGTACCATGGCTGCATGAACAGGGGCAAGTCAGGCGCGGTGGCGGCGAATACGCGGTATTTTTCTGCCTGTCTGTCTTTCAAATCCTGGGCATTTACTTCTTTTCGGTGCTGTCGCCGCTAATCAGGTTGCCGAACAGTATGGCATTGGCAAACAGTCGGTTCGTACCATACCAGAATGACCTGAAGTTCGGAGACGTTGGAAACGCGATAATCTTGCCCTTGCCCGCTCCGTGTACAGAAACGGCGGCTGCCCCGCCTGTCATCGGTATCTGGCTGTTGTGCACATACCCTGCAAGCAGTGGTTTGTGTGTTAGCCGGGCAGGCGTTGAGTACGGGTTTTTTCCCGGGCTTACGAACAGTGTGTCGCCAAAGAACACAGGCAGGCGATTTCTGGTATAGCCAAAACACAGCGGGTGGGTTAGGTCGAGCTCTGCCTCGAAAATAGCGCCAGCCAGCGTAAGCGCGCCCTTGTCTTCCGTCAGGCTCGCGTACGGGCGCGAGGCCGGTTGATCGCCGGTGGAGTTTCTGAATTCGATATTGGCTATTCCTGCCGATTTGAGCCAGCGGAGCGCATTTCCCGTTGCAATCACGGTGCCTCCATCCTGTGCGAACTGCCTGATTTTGTCGGCCGACAGTTTGCTGTAGTTGCCATCCGGGATGATCAGTACGTTATATCTGGACAGGTTCAGTCCGTTGAAACGGTCCACATCTACCAGCGTAGCCGGAATCTGGTAGCGCGTATCGAGCAGGTGCCAGGCCTCTCCCGACTCCGAAACAGAAACGCCGTCGCCGGTGAGCAAGAGTATTTTGGGTTGCCTTGCTACCGGAAACTGACTGCTGCCGAGATCGGGTCCGGCCGGCGTAAGTCCGTTTTCGATAGCTGTGACGGTTGCTCCCAATTCAGTCACCTCATTCATCAGGCTGGAAAATTCCCGGGCGCTGATATTCTGCCTGTCGGCCGCCAGCACCAGCGTACCCTGCCGGAAACTGTGCCCGTCGGCGGTGAATGGCTCCATTGCCACGCGTACACGTACGCCCGACCGCAGGATGCGGGCGGCTATGCGCGGGAAATCATACCCCTCCGGCGACACTGCGAATGCAAACGGAATGATATCGCCTGGCGGAAGAGCAGGTTTTCGCGACTCGTTCAGGTTTTTTTCCTGTGTTTTTATGGAGGCAATCTCTTTTCCTGTAACCGGCTGCCATTCAAGTCCAAAGGCATCGGGCAGCGTCCAGGCCGAGATATCGTAGAAAATACTGTCGCTGAAAGTGGTCTGTCGCTCAAAAATGCCCCGTATTAGCCTGTATTGGGGCTGCTGACATGGTACGAACACCGTATTGTCTGCACGGAATGTTTTTCCGCCGGCAGAGTGATTTTGTGCATTCCCAGTATGTCCAGAAATGCTGCCGAGGCAGCATCTTCGTTGGTGAACAGATAGCCTTTTACTTCTGCCTTTGACGCATCTTCAAGTGCCGACTGGTAAAATGAGTACAGGTATTCGTTGAGTTCCACGCGCATGTCGCCAACGGCCTGCAGTGAGGAAAGCGATGCATACACCTGATTCCGGATAGTGAAAGGGAAGGTTAGCAGACCATTATCTGTTTCCTGGGCGGTACCGCGGCTGCTGGCCTGCTCGAAGAGGATACCGATACAGCCCTGTGCATCGGGGTAGGTGGATCCCTTGCCGTAGTAGAAGTCGTCGAAGTTTTCGCCGGTATAAAACAGTATTTTCTTCTCGGAAAGCAGTTTTGCGTGGTAGGTGGCAATTTTGGCTGTCAGTTCCTGATTTCTGGCAGGGGTAATCGGGTTGACACGGCTTGGTACCCCGGGCTGGAAGAAAAACGTGGAGTTGCTTCCCATTTCGTGGTGATCGGTCAGTACGTTGGGCCTCCATTCCTGAAAAAGAGCTACCCTGCCCACCGACTCGGGCTGACGGGCTACCAGCCAGTCGCGATTCAGATCAAAACCGTAGTGATTGGTGCGACCGCGAGGCCAGGGCTCGTTGTATTCGTTACCCGCCTGATCGGCCGACAGGGTTTTTGATTTGTTGGTATTAATCCAGTTGGCAAATCGCTGTAGCCCGTCCGGGTTGAAGCAGGGGTCAAGGAGAATTACCGTGTTTTTAAGGAGTTGCGTCAGCTCCTGCGATTGCCCTGCGGCGAGGTGATAAGCTACCAGCATGGATGCGTGATCGCCGCTGGCTTCGTTCCCGTGTATGGAATAGCCCATGTAATAGACAGCCGGTATATCCTTCAGGTTGGGTTTGCCGGTTCCCTGCGGATTAAACATCTGCTGCCGCGCTGATTTGATATCGTTCAGGCGAGCAAAATTGGAGGGATCTGTAATGGTCAGACAGACAAGCGGTCGGTTTTCGTGTGAACGTCCGTACTCCTGCAGGGTGATTCGGTCGCTCGCTGCATCGAGTGCGCGCATATATCCAATCAACTGATCGTGCGATGTATGCCATTCGCCGACCTCATAGCCCAGCCATGATGCGGGGGTGGGAATATTCTGGTCATACCTGACGTCGGCGGGAAGGTAGTAGTCGAGGGTGGGTTTTTGCTGAGCCAGTACCGGCACACACAAGACGAGCAGTAAAACGATGCGAAAGAAGGGCAGTTTCATGTAATTGTTCAGAAGTATCAGTCGGGCAGCGCGGAGCCAGCCGCTGAAATTAGAGATAAACTATTGTTTTTACAGACTGGATCAAGTACGTCAAACCTGATATTTTCCCGTAAAACCGGTGAAATGTACGGTGATTTTCAGTTATTAATGTTTAATAATGACTATTCGGTATGAATAATACCTTGAATTGGGTGGTTATTTCGATATTTAACCCGCAAAACGTTATCGCATAAAAACTTTGTTGCATGAAACGACTTACTACATTCCTCCTGTTTTTAACCTCTCTGACGCTCAATGCCCAGACACTGTACGTGAAGCAGAACGCAACGGGCGCCAATAACGGCAGTTCCTGGGCAGATGCCTACACTTCACTCGAGCAGGCCCTTAGTACGGCCGCTCCCGGCCAGACAATATGGGTGGCTGCGGGCACCTACAAATCATCGGCTGCCTCCAACAAGACCTTTCTCCTTTCTGATGGCATGAAAATGTACGGCGGATTTGCCGGTACCGAATCAAGCCTGAACCAGAGGAATATCACTGCCAACGCCACCATACTCGACGGCGATATCAATGGCGATGATGTTCCGGGCGATTTTGCCACGAACCGCTCTGACAACGCACAGCACGTGGTAACCTGTGTGGAACTGGCCTCCAATCCCGGTATGGTGGTGGATGGTTTCATTGTCCGCAACGGGCAAACGCTGAATGGCAGTGCCAACCCCGACCTCACCCGTCGCGGTGGTGGTATTCAGATACTCGGTAAAACCACGCTGCGCAACTGTCGTTTCTCCGGCCACTACGGCGATACCGGAGGAGCCATTGCCGTACTAGACGCGCTGGCCAACGGTGTGGTGGTAGAGGATTGTATTATTGAGAATAACAAGGCCGAGGCATCGGGAATTTTCTTCCTTCGCAATACCAACGGCGGTACTATCAAGCGCTGCACGCTCCGCAACAATGCAACTAACCGCGGCGCGCTTTACCCGAGTGGCACAACCAACGTGCTGATTGACAGCTGCCTGATTGAAGGAAATAACGCAGGTACCAACTTCGCCGGCGGTATGTTCAGCTGGCAGGCATCCTGGACGATGAAGAATACTACCTTTCGCAAAAACAAAGCTGCAAATGCCGGCGGCATCTATATTGACAACCGCGATGGCGGGGATCTGGCAGTTATGGAGAACTGTGTGTTTGAACAGGATACTGCAACGGGTTTCGGAGGCGCCGGTATTTATGGCTGGCAGGCTACTTTCAACCTGAAAAATAGCGCTTTCAGGGGTAATTATGCACCTAATGCTGCTGCTATCTACTGCAATGGCCGTGAATTCGACAGTTCTTTCAACATTGAAGGATGTACTTTCGAAGATAATACCAATACCGACTACGGAGCTACCTTCTGGAACAACCGTACTAATTACACTATGTCCAACTGTACCTTCAGAGACAATGTGGCGCCAAGTTCAGGAGCTGCCATATATAATGGTGATACTACCGTGTTTGTGGTCAGCAACACGCTGTTCCAGGCCAACAGGGGAGCTTATGCTGCAGCTATCGCCAACTATGGTATTGGCTGTGACGGTGTTTTCAGAAGTTGTACCTTCCGCGAGAATGAAGCCACTCAGGGCGGCGGAGCCATCAGTAATGGCTTCAAGGCTCATGCTACCTTCGACGATTGCCAGTTCATCGAAAACAAGGCCCGCTTCGGTGGAGCTATCTTCACGCAAAACGACACCACCAGCCTGACAGTCCGCGGATGCTATTTCACCGGAAATAATGTGGAAACATCCGGCGGCTGTATTCTGGTAAACAGCAATATCGCCACCAGAATCGAGGGCTCTACATTCTATCAGAACTTTGCCGATCGCGGCGGTGCAGTTCAGGCCAGCGGCGACAGCGTGCTCGTTATCAGTAACTGTTACTTCCTCGAAAATTTTGTGACTACACAGGGCGCAGCACTTAACCTCGACCATGTGGATTGTGAAATCATCAATACCCTCTTTGCCAAAAATATCAACAGCGGCGATGGCGCCGGCGGTGCTATATCCAGCAATGCTTCCGACGGACAGGTGAGCCGTATCAAGGCAGTAAACTGCACTTTTGCAGACAATATTGCTGCTATCGGTTCCGGTGTTGCCCAGTGGGAAGAATCTGAAATGGCTAATACAGAATTTACCGTGCAGAACTGTCTGTTCCAGAACCCGGACGGTGATAACTATGCCATTGAGGCAGGCACCCCTTCCATTGTGTCGCTTGGCGGTAACCACAGCAGCGATATCACGCTGGATACATACCTGACGGCAACGAAGGACCTGAACAGCACGTTCCAGTCGTTCACCAATCCGGATGCCAACGAGTATCGTCCGACACTCACTTCACCTGCTGTTGACGCAGGTGTGGCTGCAGGAGCTCCTGCTACTGATATTACCGGCGCTTTCCGCGTAGGCATTCCTGATGTTGGCTGCTACGAAGCGGTAATAAGCGGCACCAATACGCCCGGACTCGTCGCACTGCCGATGACTTGCGCTCCCAACCCTGCTACCGACCAGACGATTGTTTCGTTCAACAGCGAACGCAACGGTCGTGTAGAGATTATGGTAATCAGTCAGTCGGGACAAACTGTTCGCCAGATCACCGATCAGAAAACTGCGGAGAATTTCTCTCTGACAATCCAGCTGGGCGATCTGCCAGCCGGAACTTATCTCGTGCAGGCGCGCATGGGCGCTGTCGCGCACGAGGGCAAGGTGGTGAAAATGTAATTACCCGCCAGTCAAACCAAAAACGGCCGTCCCGAGTCATTGGGTCGGCCGTTTTTAGTGGTAGCAGTAGTTATTTTTCAAACCATACTTTTGACTGATTGTCCACATCTCCGTTGTAATTGATGAAGATTTCGAACCCTGCCCGAATATCGCGCACACAATAGAAATCAATCGTCTTGTTTTCGAAATCCATGCCGTATTCAGCGTTTGGGGAGTAGGAGTGGTTGTACAGAGAGCCATACCCGAGACATAGTGCGTACCATTCGCCATCTTCACCCCAGTCAAAGTAGTAGTCGTCCAGAATCGTCTGCCGGACATGGTGCAACTGCGCCTTCGGGAATAGCAGTACGGGGCATATTTCGATTATTTCGCCAGCTTCTATATCGCGGCCAGCGAATACGCCCGATCCGTGCAAATCGGAAGGTGCGACAAATATAGATGCTTGCTGAAGTGACACGGTTAGACCAGGAGTTTTTCCAGGGAAGCTGTACCATTATCCGTCATGGGAACAAGCGGCAGCCTCACTTCCCTTGAACAAAGACCGCGTATTTCCATGGCTGCCTTGACGCCAACCGGATTTCCTTCTACAAATAGTTGTTTGTACAGATCCAGCAATTGGAGATTAAGTTGACGGGCTGCGGGCATGTCCTCGCGCAGTGCGGCACGTACCATATCAGTGAATGGCTGCGGCGAGCAGTTGGCTATGACTGAAATTACGCCATCTCCGCCCGTGGAAATTACCGGTAGCGTCATGAAATCATCACCGCTTAGCACGAGGAAGCCTTCAGGCCGCCCCTTGATTATTTTCATGATCTGGTAAATATCGTCGGAAGCTTCTTTTACCGCGATGAACTTGTCACTCGCATGTGCCAGTCGCAGGGTCGTCTCTGCCGTCATATTGGAAGACGTTCGGCTGGGTACATTATAAATGATAATTGGCCTTGGAGATGCTTCGGCCAGTGCCATGTAATGCTGAAAGATACCTTCCTGCCCGGGCTTGTTGTATGCCGGATTGCTGGACAGGATTGCGTCAATACCGTCGAAATTGAAGGATTTGAGTTTTTCAACTACCGCGGCGGTATTGTTTCCGCCAAAAACGCCGGCCACGAAGGGTAGCCTGCCCCTGTTTGCTTTGATGGAGAAGTCGAGAATCTGGCGGTGCTCTTCATCGGTAGTGGTGCTGGATTCGCCGGTAGTGCCAAGACTTACCAGAAATTCTACTCCACCCGCAATGACATATTCAATGACCCGTTCAAGTGCCTCCCAGTCAACCTGACCGTTTTTGAATGGTGTGACCAGTGCCACGCCGGTGCCGCGCAGAGATGCGTGCAGACTCATGGTTTCGGATTTTATTTGGCAGGTGCAGTTGCCGGCAGACGGCGATAATGACCCATTTTGCCATATTTGTCAATGCGCGCAATAATCCGCTCATCAGGATCCATGGGCGCAATTTTTGCCAGTTCCCTGATAATGTGCTCTTTCAGTATGGCTGCCATCTGTTCAGGAGCATTGTGGCCTCCTCCGAGCGGTTCTTTCACAATGCCATCAATCAGCCCGAAGGACAGCATATTGTCTGCGTCGAGTTTCAGCGCCTCTGCCGCCTGCTCCTTGAAATCCCAGGAGTGCCACAGGATGGAGGAGCAGGATTCGGGTGAAATGACCGAGTACCATGTATATTCCAGCATGAACACCTTGTCGCCCAAACCAATGCCCAGTGCGCCACCAGAAGCGCCTTCACCTATAATATAACATAAAATGGGTACACGGAGCTGTGCCATTTCAAACAGATTTCGGGCAATCGCCTCTGCCTGTCCACGCTGCTCGGCCTCCAGCCCCGGGAACGCTCCCGGCGTGTCAATGAGGGTAACTACAGGGAAACCGAAACGTTCAGCCATTTTCATCAGGCGGAGCGCCTTGCGGTATCCTTCCGGATTTGCCATACCGAAATTGCGGTACTGACGCATTTTGGTATTTACCCCTTTTTGGTGTCCTATCACCATAACTGTTTGTCCGTCGAGATCGGCAAGCCCTCCCACAATAGCGTGGTCGTCGCCGGCATAGCGATCGCCATGCAACTCAATGAACTTGCGGCACATGGTGTTCAGATAATACAGCGTGTAGGGGCGTTCGGGGTGGCGCGAAAGTTGCACTTTCTGCCAGCCGGTAAGGCCGGAATAGATCTCCTTTCGCTTGTTCTCGATTTTGCCTTCCAGTTCGCGAACCATGTCGGACACATCGAGTTCGCCTTTTTCCCCCACCTCGCGCAACTTCTGCAGTTGCTCGTAAAGAGCTTCCAGGGGCTTTTCAAAATCCATGAAGGTCATTGACATGGCGGAGCAGGATGTTTTGATTTTAAATCTTGATGGCGCAAAGGTAACTATGATTTAACTCATAGTTATGCCTCTTGTCAATTGATTTGGCCAAAGTGGTGTGAAATACGCCTCATTTAAGCCTGGAAACGATTTTCGAAAAAAAATCTGAAAAAAAATTTCTGAAATGCTTGTCGGTTTAAATCGTGTGATGTTATCTTTGCCCCGCTTAAAACGCAAGGATTGGTAGTTCAGTCGGTTAGAATGCCGCCCTGTCACGGCGGAGGTCGCGGGTTCGAGTCCCGTCCAGTCCGCAAGAAGGCCCTCGATGAGGGCCTTCTGTCATTTATCCCCAACCCATACCACCTGGTATTTCCGGAGTATTCCCGGAATCCTGTTTTCTGCAGTAGTTTCAGGTCTCGGCTCCGCCCGGAGCTTGGTTTTATTTAACCGCAGAGTTACGCAGAGTTAACCGCAGAGTATCGCAAAGAATTTTTCTCAGCGTACCTCTGCGTCGTACTCTGCGTAACTCTGCGGTTAAATAAACCTGGTTTGTAGCGTACAAAACCATTTACGGCTGAATGCACCAGTGAGAAAGAAGTGTTTTGGATACCCCGGGGTATTCCCGGAATCCTGTTTTCTGCAGTAGTTTCAGGTCTCGGCTCCGCCCGGAGCTTGGTCTTATTTAACCGCAGAGTTACGCAGAGTTAATCGCAGAGTATCGCAAAGAATCTTTCTCTGTGGCCTCTGCGTCGTACTCTGCGTAACTCTGCGGTTAAACAAATCTGGTTCGTAGCATACAAAACCATTTGCGTAATAATAAACCGGCAAGAAAAAAGTGTTTTAGACGTGACACAATCTTTCAGAAAGAGAGAATGTTTATTGTTACGATTTTCAGACCTGTAAGTGATACAGAGCAGGTTACTCACAAAAGTGGGGAGAAAATTCTTGAACTCATCAAGGCCGAGCCTTCTGTCACGATGCTGACTCTGGCTGGTTCGCTCGGAGTATTAGTAAAGGCAATTGAAAAACACATGGCGTCTCTCAAAAAATCAGGCAGACTGGAGCGAGTCGGGCACGATAAAGGTGGCTACTGGAGAATCAAGGAATATTAGGGTGTGTATGAAAAATACTGGCGAGATCGAAAACAGCAGATTTTGGGTTCTGGGAAAGGTGCTTTTGAGGGTAATATCGGGTTATATTGCCCGGAAAAGACTTTCCGGACAGGTTCCAGAAGATACATTTTCGGCCCGCCATGTATTTTTCAGACTCACCCTGGTCAGTGGCCGAGATTGAACCCCACATTACCTGGTATGTTTCTTTAAATTTATTCAGCAGGAAATCTGTAATAATGTTGTGCCTCATCCGGCTAACAGCATATGAATCATGGCGAGCGCTTGTAACAGCTGTTCACCAGATGAGGCACGAAGTTGTATATTGTTGATTATCAGTTATCCAGACGAAGAAAATCTCCGTTCATGTCAAATTCCAGATCCAGACCATTATTCAGTTCAATCTGCTGATTTTTTCCGTCCAGTTCCCAGTCGGTGATAACACTGCCGAAGTAATTGTTTGCGACATATTGAAAAATATTTTCAGGTATAACGCTGGTTGGCAGTTGAGATGTACCGTCAATGCTAATGATTTCTCTCTTGCGATTAAATTCCAGACTGATACCATCCGACAATATCAGGTCATACGTCCTTTTTACTCCTTCAGTGTCTTTCAGATACTGAAGAACAGAGTTGTTCGGGAAATGATCCGAGATGTAACTGGATATTTCATCGGGTAGTTCAGAAACGGGAAGTATTACTTCCTTTTCGCAACTTGACAGGGAGAATAATAGTGATGCGGCAAAAAAAGCAACTTTGGTTGGAATTACATTTTTCATTTTAGGAACAGTTTTATGAAAAAACAGGTTTAACAGCCCAAAAAACATTTTGTTAGCATGAGAAGAGGCTGAAACAGCAACATGCAGATAAAACTTGCTGTTTGCTATATTTAGTCATTCTATCACCGGAAAATTTGAGTGCGAGACTTTTACCGGTTACCGTCTCACGCGCCACAGCGAACCGTTTTTGGTATCCAGTCTATCCAGAAATCCCCGCTCCGTGTATGACTGCAGTATTTTCTCCGCTTCGGTTCTGGGGGTACCCGAAACCTCGGAGTACTCCCTGGCGGTCAACGATGAATAGTGTGCAAACAGGCCTTCTGAACTCCGGTCGTAGTTGTTTCTCACTGACGCGGGATGGAGTTTCAGCAGGGCTGCCTCGTAAGTTGCATACGGCTTTGATCCGTAAACCAGTTCCCGGTTGTTCTGCGCATCAAAGAAAAACATCGTTGGGAAGCCTCTTACCCCCATGGATCTGCCCATTTTGAGGTCTTCCTGAAACAAGTCGCGTGCTTTCCCTTCCATGTCTTTTTTCATCTGCACCGGGTCAAGCCCCGATGCCACGGCCGCTACTTCCAGATGCTCCCACCGGGTGATATTCTTCTTTTGCAGAAATACCATCTCCCTGATTATTCTCATGAAAAGGAGTGCTTTCCTGCTGTCCTGTATTTCTGCTGCCTTGAAGGCTATGGATGGCGGATAGGAAGAGTCCAGCGGGTCTTCCAGCCAAACATCTCCGTCAATAGGCATGTCATAGTGAACACTCACCTCGTCCCAGTGATGTGCCACATCGGAAGGCTTGCTGATACCGCCGCTGTTGTAGCTCCAGTCGGGTAGCAGGCCGCCCATGCGGTACTCAATCTCAAGGTCGTCGCCGTATTCCAGTTTCAGTTTCCGAAGTTGCGGCTCAATTCCCCAGCACGAAGAACAGATCGGATCGGTAAAATAAACGATCCTGACCGGCTTTGGAGTGGTATTAACTGCCCGTATGTCGGTGACACTCGAGATGCCTGGTATCTCGCAGATGCCACTCTGCGGGTCGCAAAGTAGCGGATTTTTGTTCTCGGTCATGTTTTTTCCTGTTTGTGCCGGCACACTGAATGTAAGCAGTGTAAACAGCATGGTTATCGTCGGGAGAAAATTTGGCATGGTCAAATGATTTTCAGGGTTGTACTGGTTTCATCAAGCCAGTTTTGTACCTTTGATTTCATGTAATTTCTGTAATCACCAGTTTAACTGCGTTTCTTGTGATGAAGTTTGGAAAAACGATAAAAATATTTCTGATAGACGCTCAAAGACTTTGAGTCCGGAACAGAGGGGAAGCCAGTCAAATAATGCTCAACCTGAATTGAACTCTGTGGCAAATCGCTGGGGCATACCACGTGCAGTCGAGGAACTGGTCCTTCTGAGAGACAGAAATTTGCTCACTAAACAGCTCACTTCACCGCTTTAAACTCGTCTTAATGCGTTCTGCCTTGTTTCTCTTCCTGCTTTCTCTCCTCTCGTCACGCACGCACGCGCAGCCGTACGTCCCCGGACAGTCTTACTTCGGATCCAATAATTATACGGAGTATGTTGCCGGAAATATGCCAGTCATTCTGTCGGCCCCGCACGGCGGGCTTCTCTCCCCGGCTGCCATTCCCGATCGAAATTGCAGCGGGTGCTCTACGGTGAATGATTTCAATACGCAGGAACTGGCTCGCGCACTGGCCAATGCCCTGCACGAACAAACCGGATGCTGGCCACACCTGGTTATTAACCGTCTCCACCGCCGGAAACTCGATGCCAACCGCGACCTGCCTGAAGCCGCCGACGGAAATCCGGTGGCCGGACAGGCTTGGGCCGATTTCCACAATTTCCTCGGCAATGCGAAAAATGATGTTGCATTCCAGTTCGGAAAAGGTTTTTATGTGGATATTCACGGACACGGGCACAGTATTCAGCGCCTCGAACTGGGCTACCTGCTTTACTCCGACGAGTTGCGCCTGCCCGATGATACACTGAATACGCCCGTTTTTACAGGGTACAGCAGTATCAAACATCTTGTGGAAAGCAATCCCCAGTCGCTCACGCACGCCGACCTGCTGCGCGGCAGCCAGAGTCTTGGTGAACTGCTGGCCGACCGTGGCTATCCCGCCACCCCGTCGCAGTCTGACCCCGCTCCCGATACCGGTGAAGACTATTTCAGCGGTGGCTATAATACCGCCCGATACAGTTCATATAACGGCGGCAGCATTGACGGGGTACAGATAGAGTGTAACAGAACCGGCATCCGCGATTCCCTCACGCAGGTGGAGCGATTCGCCGATTCGCTCGCCGTAACGCTGCTCGACTACCTCGGTCGCCATTATTTCGGCGGACTGGAGACGTCGTTTTGTGAAAGTTCAGATGCCACCCAGTCGGGAGTTGCCTGGATGTACGATGTGTCGCCCAACCCGTTCTGCCGGTACTTTCAGATCAGGCACAACGACGATTCAGCCGACTGGACCGCCGGAGTCTATAACTTTTACGGTGATCTGGTGCAGTTTGTGCCGGTTACTGCCAATATACCCGTGCAGATAGTTCCTCCCCCGGGTGGCCCTGTCTTCGTGGTGCTGCGTCGCAACGGTGAAATTGCAGCAGTGAAAACAGTGCTGAGCGCCTGCAGATAAATTCAGTCGCGATACATATTCCCGCTTTCCAGGTACTCCCAGACGGGCTCCGGTACCAGATAGCGAACCGACCGGCCTTTCTTCAGGCAATCCCTGATATATGTTGCAGAAATATCCAGTGGTGGTACGTCGAACATCCGCACGTGCGGGTGCGAGGCCAGTGCCCCGGGTTCGATATTCGGTCTGCGATACACATATATATAGTATCCTTCCAGAAGCTGGTGATAGTTCTTCCACTGGTCAAGCGTGGCAATATTGTCGCCACCCATAATCAGGACGAACTCGTGTTCAGGATACTTCTCCTTCAGGTACGAGAGGGTATCAACGGTGTAGGATGGTTTTGGCAGGCTGAACTCAACATCGGATGCCTTCAGGAGCGGATTATCCTCCACGGCCAGTCGTACAAGGTGCAGGCGGTCGTGATCGCGTGCGAGCGTCTTTCTGGGTTTCAGCGGATTCTGCGGACTGACAACGAGCCAGACTCTGTCGAGATCGGTTTGTGTGGCCATGTAGTTGGCAATAACCAGGTGGCCGGTGTGAACGGGATTGAACGAGCCAAAAAACAGTCCTATTTTCACGGGTATTAATCTTGAACAGGTGTGATGAGTATTCTGCAGTATGCAGGCTATTCGCGGGAGGGGGCGCCCGCAAAGGTAACCCAAACGACGTTTTGTTGCCTGAATATACTACTGACCGTAAACAAAACAGAAAAACCGGCCTCAATCATAACATCCTCGTTCTACCTTTGCTGTTTAAATACCTGCGCCATGTCATTCCTCGACGAACTGAATCCTGTACAAAGGCAGGCTGTAACAACTGTCAACGGCCCAGTGCTGGTAATTGCCGGCCCCGGATCGGGTAAAACCCGTGTGCTTACTTACCGTATTGCTCATTTGCTGCAACAGGGGGTGCCAGCCCGTCATATACTGGCCCTTACCTTTACCAACAAGAGCGCGCGGGAGATGAAAGAGCGTATTGAAAAAGTGGTGGGTGTATCGGCAAGACAGCTGTGGGCTGGTACTTTTCACTCCATTTTTGCCCGGATTCTTCGCATGGAAGCCGACAAAATCGGCTACCCGGCATCCTTCACCATCTATGATACAGATGACACTCTCAGCGTCATAAGGTCAATCATCAAGGAAATGAATCTCGACCCGGCGGTTTACAATCCGTCCGCCGTCAGATCCAGAATCTCCATTTGCAAGAGTAATCTCATTTCGCCTCCGTTGTACAGGCAGCATGCCGAGATGCTGCAGCAGGACAGGACAGCCAAAAGGCCATTTATCGTGGAAATTTATGAAAGATATGTGGCTCGCTGCTATCGCTCGGGAGCAATGGATTTTGACGACCTCCTCTACCAGCTTTTCAGGTTGTTTCAGCAAAATCCGGACAACGTGGTCGAACGCTACCGGGATAAATTCAGGTACCTGCATGTGGACGAATTTCAGGACACCAATCACCTGCAATACGCTATCCTTCGTCAGTTGCTCAAATACGATGGAAGTCCCCGTAATGTGTTCGTTGTAGGCGATGATGCCCAGAGTATCTATGCATTCCGTGGAGCCACCATTGACAATATACTGGACTTCGAGAAAGACTTCCCCGATTTGCAGACCTTCAAACTTGAGCAGAACTACCGTAGCACACACCACATAGTTTCTGCCGCCAATGAAGTAATATCGCACAATAAAAGGCAGCTTCACAAAACGATATGGACCGAACGGGAAGACCGCGACAAGATCCGGCTCGTCAAGTGCCTGACCGACGATGAGGAGGGGCGCCGTGTAGCCGATATGATACTGGAACAAAAGCACCGGTATCATATACCTAATAACGAGATCGCCATTCTATACCGCACCAACGCGCAGAGCCGGAAGTTTGAAGAGCACCTGCGCAGGCTGAACCTCCTCTACAGGGTGTATGGAGGCATGTCGTTTTACCAGCGGAAAGAAGTAAAGGACTTCGTTGCCTATCTGCGGCTCGCCGTGAATCCGAAAGACGAAGAAGCCCTTCGACGGGTAATCAACCTGCCCACCAGAGGAATCAGTGATGCAACAGTGGAAAAACTGAGTGCCAAAGCAGGTGCGTCTGAGAGTACCATGTGGGATGCCATGACCGACTGGAACCTTGAAGTGACCGACCGCGCTAAAAAGTCGCTGACAAATTTCAGAAAAATGGTGGAGGAATGGAGTTCCCGTGCGCAGACAGAGCCTGCATCAAAGTTGGCAGCCGACATACTGCGCCGGTCGGGTCTGGGTGAAATGCTCAAGGGGGATACCAGTCCGGAAGGTATCGGCCGCCGTGAAAACGTGGATGCCGTACTCGATGCAATCTCCGAGTTTACCGACAACCAGACCCTGTCACCTGAAGAAGACACCTCTGCTGCCAATTCACTGGCTGCTTACCTTCAAACTATTTCCCTGCTCACCGACGCAGATGAAAAAGCTGATGATGGCGAGTATATCACACTTATGAGTGTGCACGCAGCCAAAGGGCTTGAATACAGAAGTATATTTGTGACGGGCATGGAGGAGGGACTGTTCCCGTCAACCATGTCATTTGAAGACCCGAACGGACTGGATGAGGAACGCAGATTGTTCTACGTGGCGATAACCCGGGCAAAGGAGTATCTGACACTCTGTTATGCGCAAAACAGATATCGCTTCGGCCAGATCAAGGTGAGTGCCCCGTCGCGCTTCCTGGAAGAAATTGATCAGAGTCACTTCACGGCAGCAGGAGGATTCGGAAGTGCAAGGCTGAGCAATACAGGAATACAGCCGGTTTCTACGGGCGCACGCGTAACCGGTAATTTTACTCAAAACAGGCTTCGAACAACTAACGCTACAAAACCTGCTGAAACCCCGGCAAACTTTCAGGCCTCTCCCGAATCTGAAATAAAACCCGGGCAGACCATACTTCATCTTAAATTTGGAGAAGGAGTAGTGAAAAGCATTGAGGGGCCAAAAGACAACAGAGTGGCCTCGATATGCTTTAAAAACGACTCAATGCCTGAAAGAAGAATCGTACTTAAGTTTGCAAAACTTCAAATACAGGAGTAATAGCGACATAATCCCCCGTTTTAGAGCCTGTTCAGGATTCTCTCGCCGAGTCAAAAACGTCTCATTTTTCACCTTTTTAAGTTACGTAGCTCCGGCTATGCGCCTTCAAAAATGTAAAAACTGACAAAAAATCAGCCTGTTTTTGCCACCGGAAGAGAATCATGAACAAGTTCTTGGAAGCATACTGACCCGGGGCGCATTATTTTCAACTTTTTTTAAAATTTTCTTGGAATTACGAATTTGATTGTATTACCTTTGCGGGCGCTTTTAAGGGAAGGTATTTCAAAATGAAATTTCGATTCTCTTTTTAAAGAAGCACAATTTTAAATCAACGAGGTAATGAATCAAAAAATTCGCATTAAACTTCGGTCTTACGACTACAATCTGGTGGACAAGTCCACAGAGAAAATCGTAAAGACTGTTCGTGCGAGTGGAGCTGTTGTAACTGGCCCGATTCCGCTGCCCACTGAGAAAGAAGTGTTTACGGTACTGCGTTCACCGCACGTAAACAAGAAAGCTCGGGAGCAGTTCCAGTTGCGCACCCATAAGCGCTTAATTGAAATTTACACGCCGACACAAAGGACGGTGGATGCTCTCTCCAAGTTGGAACTTCCGAGCGGAGTTGACATCCAGGTAAAACTTACCTAAGTCGCGTCAATTAATTCAAACCACAAGGCTGATGTTTCCGGTCGTGGTCAAAGTGTCCTTTCAAGGATAACTGCCCCGGTCGAAAGCGGTTCCGTTACACGGAAATTCCGCTTTTGTCGTGTCCGACCAGTAAGTAACATGAGCAATGTCTTTCAACAAACTGTTCTAACATAAAATTCTGATCCAGTGAACGGTCTGATTGGTAAAAAACTTGGGATGACCAGCGTTTTCGACAGTAACGGCAGAAATGTTGCCTGTACTATTATCGAAGTTGGCCCCTGCGTCGTAACTCAGGTGCGCACAGAAGACAGAGATGGCTACAGTGCCCTCCAGCTTGCGTACGGCGATCGCAAAGAAAAAAATACTCCAAAACCCCTTATGGGACACTTCAAGGCCGCAGGTCTTGAGGAGCCTCTGTACAAGGTCAAAGAATTTCGCGACATGAATATCTCCAAGCAATTGGGCGAGGAGGTGACTGTAGCAGAAGTTTTTGCAGAGGGTGACAAGGTGAGTGTTGTCGGTACTTCAAAAGGTAAAGGTTTCCAGGGCGTTGTGAAGCGCCACGGTTTCGGAGGTATCATGCAGCAGACACACGGTCAGCACGATCGTTTACGTGCGCCGGGTTCACTTGGTAACTCTTCTTTCGCATCCAAGGTAATGAAAGGAATGCGCATGGCAGGTCAAATGGGTAACGAGCAGGTAAAGACTCGTCGCTTGAAAGTCCTGAAGGTATTCCCTGATCAGAACCTTATGCTGATCAAAGGCGCAGTGCCCGGCCACAAAGGGGCTTATGTCTTCATCGAAAAATAAATCGGACATGAAAGTTTCGGTCTATAATATCAAGGGCGAGGCCACAGGCCGCTCTGTCGAACTCCCCGATGAGGTGTTCGGTATCGAACCACACGAGCACAGTGTATGGCTTGATGTCAAGCGCTACCTTGCTGCACAGCGTCAGGGAACTCACAAGTCCAAAGAGCGTAGTGAAATGAGTGGTTCTACCCGCAAGTTGCACAAGCAGAAAGGTACTGGCGGATCTCGTAAGGGTGACATCAATAACCCGCTGTATCGTGGCGGTGGTCGTGTATTCGGCCCTCGTCCCCGCAGTTACGATATACAGGTCAATGCCAAGGTAAAGCGTCTTGCACGTCGCAGCGCGCTCTCTGCAAAGGCGAAAGCAGGCTCAATTATTGTAGTTGAAGATTTCGCATTCGACGCTCCGAAGACAAGTGCATTCCTGAATGTACTCCGAGCTTTGAGTGTGGCAGATAAAAAGCCGCTTACGGTAACTGCAGGATACGAAAAAATGCTGTATCTGTCTTGCCGCAACCTGGAAAAGGCGAGCATCGCACCAGCAACTGAACTCAACACTTACCAGATTTTGAACGCCGGAGCTGTGGTAATCACCGAAAGCGCCGTTGAAAAAATCAAAGAAAATTGCGCTTAAAACAATGGCTAAGCAAATTTTGATAAAGCCGATCGTCACCGAAAAATCTACGAAACTCGCAGACAAGCGAAATACGTACGCTTTCGTGGTTGATAAGGGCGCCAACAAAATCGAGATCCGCAAGGCAGTTGAGCAAATGTTCAACGTCGGTGTGGAATCTGTGAACACAATAGTTGTGCCAGGCAAGCCCAAGGCACGTACAACTAAAACCGCCATTGTTCGTGGCACGAAGTCTTCTTATAAAAAGGCTTACGTAACGCTGACTCAGGGCGAAACCATTGATCTCTTCGGTGGAACTGAAGAATAATTAAACCGACGCACGCGCAACTGAGTAGATATGGCAATCAAAAAATTCAATCCGATCACGCCGGGCCTTCGTACCCGGGTAGCCGTCCGGAGAGACGAACTTACAAAAGGCGCAGAACCGGAGAAGTCACTGCTGATGACAATCGGCAGCACCGGCGGCCGTAACGCCCAGGGCCATCGCACAACACGTTACCGTGGAGGTGGTCACAAGCGTCGTTATCGTATCATGGATTTCAAACGCGACAGGCAGGGTGCTGCCACGGTCCATTCGATCCAGTACGATCCGTATCGTTCGGCATTCATCGCCCTGTTGGAATATGCTGATGGCGAGAAGTCATATATCCTTGCTCCCAAGGGTCTCAAGCCGGGACAGAAAATCTATTCCGGTACCGGAGTCGCCCCTGAAACAGGCAACTGTATGTTCCTTGCAGAGGTTCCACTCGGTGCTGTAGTCCACAATGTGGAACTTCGTCCCGGACAGGGTGGCAAGCTCGTGCGCAGTGCAGGTGCATCCGCCACAATGATGGGTCGCGAAGACCGCTATGCTGTACTGAGAATGCCTTCAGGCGAAACACGCCGTATTCTTCTTACATGTCGTGCCACTATCGGCAGCCTCAGTAATGAAGACCACAGCCTTGAAATCATGGGTAAGGCTGGTCGTATGCGCTGGAAAGGTTTCAGACCGCGTAACCGTCCGGTAGCCATGAACCCTGTGGATCACCCGATGGGTGGTGGTGAAGGTCGTGCTTCAGGTGGTCACCCGCGTTCACGCAAGGGTATGCCAGCCAAGGGCTTCAAAACCCGCAGTAAGACCAAGGCATCTAATGCTCTGATCATCAGCCGCAGGAAATCGTCAAACTAAAACATGAAATAAAACCCTGACCGGTTTTCCGTTCATAAACTAATTCTAAAGCAAATGCCGCGTTCACTTAAAAAAGGCCCGTACATCCACCACTCACTGCTGGAAAAGGTCCTCAAGGCAAAGCAAAGCACCCGCAAGCAAGTGATCAAGACCTGGAGCCGCTCCTCGATGATCATCCCCGATATGGTGGGCGAAACGATTGCAGTGCACAACGGTAAAACGTTCGTTCCTGTGTTCGTAACCGAAAACATGGTCGGTCATAAACTTGGCGAGTTTTCACCCACGCGTAACTTCCGTGGTCACGCCGGAAACAGAAAGTAAAATCAAGGTGATCGGAAATTAAAGTCCCGATCGCAAAAATCTTGGTCAAAATAATGGAAGCAGTAGCTAAACTGAGAAACGTTCCGATGTCTCCACGCAAGATGCGACTGGTGGTTGACAATATCCGCGGCAAAAATGTGGTTGACGCGCTGGGCATCCTCAAATATACCAATAAAGAGGCTGCAATATGGCTCGAGAAACTGTTACTCTCTGCCGTGAATAACTGGGAGCAAAAAGCTGATATGGAAGGCGGTGCTGATGAATACGGTCTGTATATCAAAACCGTTTTCGTAGATCCGGGTGGTATAATCTACCGTTTCCTCCCAGCTCCTCAAGGTCGCGCTTACAGGGTGCGCAAGCGCCGTAATCACGTAACGCTCGTTGTCGCTAACGGCGTCCCGATTGACGGAGAATAACCGCTGAAAACCACTCTTAACTTAACATCAACGCATTCGTACCAATATAATGGGACAAAAAGCAAATCCGATCGGCAATCGTCTGGGCATTATTCGTGGTTGGGATTCCAACTGGTATGCTGACAAAGACTACGGGCTCAAAGTGGTGGAAGACGAAAAGATTCGCAACTACCTTCGCGCTCGTCGTCCGAAAACGGCAACTGCCGATCCGCGCGATCGCAACAAGCCTGTACAACAGGGTATCAGCCGGGTAGCTATCGAGCGCACAATGCGCCGTGTAACGGTAACTATTCACACCAGTCGTCCTGGTATTATCATCGGAAAAGGTGGTAAAGAGGTTGATTTGATCAAGGAAGAGCTCAAAGTTCTGACTGGCAAGGAAGTTCAGATCAATATATTCGAAATTCGCAAGCCTGAGTTGGATGCCAATATTGTTGGCGAACAAATCGCCAAGCAGATTGAGGCTCGTATCAATTACCGCCGTGCTATCAAGGGAGCAATTCAGGGTACAATGCGTGCCGGCGGAGAGGGAATCAAAGTGCGTATTAGCGGTCGTTTGGCCGGTGCCGAGATTGCCCGTACAGAGGAATACAAGGAGGGCCGTACGCCATTACATACGTTCCGTGCCGATATAGATTACGCTTTAGTAGAAGCTCAGACTGTTTATGGCAAAATTGGCATAAAAGTGTGGCTCTTCAAGGGTGAAGTACTCTCCAAGCGCGAATTGACTCCGTTTGCTGCCGCTGAAGGCGCTGCAGGAGATCGTCGCGAAGGTGGAGAACGCGGCGGAGAGCGTCGTGATCGTCGCGATGGCGGCGGTGGTCGTGATCGCCGTGATGGTGGTGGACGCGGCGGAAACAATCGCGGTGGAAACAATCGCGGTGGAGGAGGTGGACGCGGAGGGAATAACCGCGGATAAGCCAAAAATGTCCGGATTTTTGATCCGGCTGAATAAACAAAAACTGAAATCCTGGTCTAAAATCATCAAACGATGTTACAGCCCAATCGTCAGAAATATCGCAAACAGCATAAAGGCCGCAATCGTGGTCTGGCTTTCAAAGGAAGTTCAATTTCCTTTGGCTCTTTCGCACTCAAATCGCTGGAGTTCAGCCGACTGACAAGCCGTCAACTGGAAGCGGCGCGTATTGCCCTCACTCGTAATATGAAGCGTGAAGGTAAAGTCTGGATCCGCGTGTTCCCGGATAAACCAATCACATCCAAGCCTGCAGAGGTGCGTATGGGTAAAGGTAAGGGTGCCGTTGATCACTACGTTTGCGAAGTACAACCCGGACGCGTCATTTTTGAGGTGGAGGGTGTAACCCAGGAACTCGCTTATGAGTCGCTTCGTCTGGCAGCACAGAAACTACCGGTGGTTTGTAAGGCAGTAACCCGCCACGATTACGAAGACTAAACATCTACATCACAGAAATCCTGGTAAAAAATGGCAAAGCAAAAATTTGCAACGGCAGAACTTAGCGACGAGCAACTTGCTCAGGAACTGAAAAGTCGTGAAGCAGAATATTCACAGTCAAAATTCGACCACGCAGCCAAAGGTATAGCCAATCCTATGGAACTCCGTGAAATGCGCCGCAACATCGCCCGCATTCACTCGGAGGTGCGCCGTCGCGAAATCAGCGCCATGAGCGCTGAGGAACTGGCAATGCGCACCAAAATTCGTGCACGTCGCCGCCAAAAGTAACCAGCATCGTTAGCAAGCAAAAATGACATCTTCTTAGATGGAAGCACAAGTAAGGAAACTTCGCAAACAAAAGACCGGCGTGGTTGTGTCCAATAAAATGGATAAAACAATCGCCGTCAAGGTGGAACGCCGCCTTATGCACCCGCTGTATGGCAAGTTCGTATTGCGCTCGAAGAAGTTCTTCGCGCATGACGAAGAAAATACTTGCAATACCGGCGACGTGGTTCGCATCATGGAAACTCGCCCCCTGAGCAAGAAGAAACGCTGGCGTCTGGTGGAAATCGTCGAAAGAGCGAAGTAATTGTTCAGGTGGAAAACCAGGTTAGTTCCTGGCCGACCATCAACCAGTAAAAAATAAACAATCATGATTCAGCAAGAGTCTCGTTTGAATGTTGCCGATAACTCCGGAGCGAAGGAAGTGCTTTGTATCCGCGTACTCGGACACTCCGGCCAGCGCTATGCCAGTATCGGCGATACCATCGTTGTAACGGTGAAAGACGCTTCTCCGGGCGGTATCAAAAAGGGCACGGTATCCAAAGCGGTTATCGTTCGCACGAAAAAAGAAATCCGCCGTAAGGATGGTTCCTATATTCGCTTCGATGATAACGCAGTAGTACTGCTCAACGCGGCAGAAGAACCAAGGGGAAGCCGTATCTTCGGTCCGGTTGCCCGTGAACTCCGCGATAAGGACTACATGCGTATCGTATCGCTGGCGCCTGAGGTGCTCTAAATAAAGTCAACAACAATTTGAACTTCCGACAACAGTCTGTTCTTCAAATTATTACAACCAATAAAAATGGCTACGAAAAATACATCGAAGCGTTTCGCTCCCAAGCTCCAAATCCGAAAGGGTGACCGGGTGATGGTGATCGCCGGCGACGACAAAGGCAAGGTTGGTGAGGTAATCGAGGTGATTCCAAGCCGTAACCGGGCTGTTGTAGAGGGCGTAAACATCGTCAAGAAGCACCTGAAAGCCACTCAGTATGAGGCAGGTGGTATCACGGATATGCCCGCTTCCATTCATATCTCAAATCTCTCGCTCGTTGATCCGAAGTCGGGAGAGGCAACGCGTATCGGAGTCCGTATCGAAAGTGACGGTTCGAAAGTACGCTATTCAAAAAAATCAGGCAACGTCATTAAATAATGAAATACGTACCTCGTCTCAAGACAAAATACCAGAAGGAAGTCGTTCCTGCATTAATGCAGCAGTTCAGCTATTCCACTGTGATGCAGGTGCCACGCTTGCAGAAGATTTGTATCAACCAGGGTATTGGTGATGCTACCGGTGATAAAAAGCTGATAGATAACGCCGCTCAGGAGTTGAGCATCATTACCGGACAAAAGGCCGTTTCAACCAAGGCTCGCAAGTCGGTATCTAACTTCAAGCTCCGTGAAGGAATGCCTATAGGCGTACGTGTAACGCTTCGCGGCGAGCGCATGTACGAGTTTCTCGACCGTCTGATCTCAATATCTCTCCCCCGTGTCCGCGACTTTCGCGGTATCAACGACAAGTCTTTCGACGGTCGTGGTAACTACAGCATGGGAATCACCGAGCAAATCATCTTTCCGGAGATTGACATTGACAAGGTGAACAAGATCATGGGTATGGATATCTCGTTTGTAACCTCGGCTAACACCGACGCAGAGGCTTTCGCCCTGCTAAAGGAAATGGGCCTGCCCTTCAAGAAATAACAAAGCCGTTCATTCTCAAGGAATAAAGAAACATGGCAAAAAGATCAATCATCGCCCGCGAACACAAGCGCCAACGTATGGTGGCTAAATATGCCGACCTTCGCAAAAAGCTGAAAGAGGCTGGCGATTACGATGCGCTGGACAAGCTCCCTCGCAATTCGAACCCAATTCGCCTGCACAATCGCTGCCTGCTCACCGGACGTCCGAAGGGATACATGCGCAAATTCGGAATTTGCCGTGTCAAGTTCCGCGAAATGGCCCTGTTCGGCAAAATACCCGGAGTAACTAAAGCTTCCTGGTAAAAACTCAGTTGTCCACTATCAACTTTTGATACAATGCACGTCACCGACCCGATAGCAGATTATCTGACCCGTATTCGCAATGCGCAAATGGCGGGCCATCGCATCGTAGAGATTCCGGCCTCTCGTCTGAAGATGGCTATTACGGAAATCCTGTACGACCAGGGTTATGTCCTCAAATACACTGTTGAGGAGAAAAATGACAGTAACAAGCAAGGCCTGATCAAGATCGCGCTGAAATATGACCCTGTGTCGAAGCGCCCCGTGATTAAGGAAATTGTTCGCGTTAGCCGCCCGGGTCTCCGTAAATTCGCAGGCTCAGGCGATATTCCCCGCATCATCAACGGTTTGGGTATCATGATCGTCTCTACCTCCAAAGGGGTAATGACTGACAAGAAGGCCCGTGAGTTGAATGTAGGAGGCGAATTGCTTTGCTACGTTTACTAATTCCCTGCAAACTGTCCGGCCTGAGCCGGTAGAAACCTGAATCACAGCATAAATTTCCTGACGCTGAAAGGCGGAGGGGCAAAAAATAAACGGATATGTCACGCATTGGTAAACTACCAATTACGCTCCCTGCAAAAGTGGAAGTTTCGGTGTCCTCTGATAACACCGTTACGGTGAAAGGACCGAAGGGTACACTGTCCCAAAAGGTTGACCCCGATATAGCGGTCAAAGTTGATGGTGAAACGCTCCTGGTTGAGCGTCCTACCGAACAGAAACGCCATCGCGCCATGCATGGTCTGTACCGCGCACTCATCAATAATATGGTGGTGGGTGTAAGTCAGGGCTACACACGGGAGATGGAGGTTATTGGTGTTGGTTATCGTGTGGAGAGTAATGGTAACCTGCTTACTCTCACTATCGGTTACTCTCACCCGGTGATTTTTTATATTCCTTCTGAGTTAAAGCTCACAACGGCTATGGAAAAGGGCTCTGCGCCACTGATTCGCCTTGAGGGTATCGACAAAGAACTGATCGGTCAGGTATGCGCAAAGATTCGCTCCTTCCGTAAGCCCGAGCCTTATAAAGGGAAGGGTATTATGTTCAAGGGAGAGGTTATCCGTCGCAAGGCTGGTAAAACTGCCGGATCGAAGAAATAATTTGTCTTCTTCTGTGCGTATTTGCCTCCAGAAGGTTCGCGCCCGGATTCTGATAAAAATTAAACTTACGCTGCACCGGTCGGTCATCGGAGTAGTAAAAAAACAATAAAGCATGAAACGCACAAAGAATCAAAGCCGCGAGCGCCTTCACATGCGGATCCGTAAGAAAGTAAACGGAACGGCTGAGCGCCCACGCCTGAGTGTTTTTCGCTCCAACGAGTCTATCTACTGCCAGTTGATAGATGATTTAAAAGGTCATACTATTGCTTCAGCTTCCTCAAAGGGCACAACGGGTACCAAGAGTGAGCGAGCAGCAGCAGTAGGTAAAATGATTGCAGAAAAGGCCAAGGAAAACGGTATAGAAACTGTGGTTTTTGACCGCGGAGGGTATCGCTACCATGGTCGTGTACAATCTCTGGCTGAGGGTGCCCGCGAAGGTGGACTCAAATTCTAAACAATCAATCGCTTACACGCGAACCAATAAAAACAACAGCTAAGCAACATGGCAAGGCAAGAAAGAGAAAAAGACGCCGCTCGCTCATCTGAGGAATCAGGTCTCAAAGAGAAACTGGTGGCACTCAATCGCGTAGCAAAAGTAACCAAAGGTGGTCGTACCTTCAGTTTCGCCGCAGTTGTGGTGGTCGGAGATGGTCAGGGCACTATAGGTCATGGCCTTGGCAAGGCACGTGAGGTTTCCGAGGCAATAGCCAAAGCAGTAAAGGATGCCGAGAAGAACACCATCAAGGTTCCTATTCTCAAAGGCACTATTCCACACGAAGCTTTTGGCAAATCGGATGCCGGCCGTGTAATAATTAAGCCGGCCGCTCACGGTACTGGTGTAATCGCAGGTGGTGCGATGCGTGCTGTGCTGGAGGCTGTAGGTGTACACGATGTACTGGCCAAGTCTCAGGGTTCCGCCAATCCGCATAACGTGGTAAAGGCAACTATTGCCGCTCTTGCCAACCTGCGCAGTCCTTCCGAGATTGCCCGTCAGCGAGGTATAACCATGGATAAACTATTTAACGGTTAATATTGCCGTTTGAATTGACATTTTGAACGCTGAAATCACTCAGAAATGGCTAAGATAAGGATCAAACTGGTGAAAAGCCCTATTGACAAGCACAAACGCCAGAAGCTCACGCTCACGGCACTGGGTTTTCGTAAGGTAAACCAAGTTGTGGAACATGAAGCAACTCCTCAAATTCATGGGATGCTACGTGTGGTACAACACCTCGTTCAGGTTGAAAACGCCTGATAATTGAATCTGACATTTGTTAAGCGGACTTTTCCGGATACAAGTAAAAACTAACAAACAATGGATCTTTCCAATCTTCGTCCTGCAGAAGGCTCAGTAAAAGCTCGCAAGAGAATCGGTCGTGGTACCGGTTCTGGTCGTGGAGGCACTTCTACGCGTGGCCACAAAGGCGACAAGGCCCGAAGCGGTTCCAAGGAGAAGCGTCACTTTGAAGGGGGCCAAACTCCTATGCAGCGCCGTCTGCCGAAGCGCGGCTTCAAAAATATCAACCGCGAAGTTTATTCCCCGCTTAATCTCGGTCAGTTGGAGCTCCTGTCGCAGAAACTTGGATCAGCCTCTTTTGATGTTGAATCCCTGGTGGCTGCAGGTGTCTCGAAAGCTAGTGAAAAGATTAAGTTGCTGGGTAACGGAAAACTCACCGCGAAAATCAATATTAAGGTACATGCCGCTTCTGCTGCCGCAAAAGCAGCCGTCGAAGCAGCTGGCGGCAGTGTTGAAATCGTCTAAACCACACTCTCGGTAATGAAACTTTTTACCGTTCTCAAGAATATCTGGAGCATCAAGGAACTGCGCGATCGCATCGTTTTCACGCTTGCATTGCTGCTTGTTTATCGTGTGGGTACTTTTGTGGTACTCCCCGGTGTCGTACCTGCTGCTCTCGACAAGGCTGCCCAAAATCGTGGCGCTAATGACCTGCTAGGTCTTATCAACGTGTTCACTGGTGGTGCCTTCGACAATGCCGCTATCTTCGCACTTGGTGTTATGCCGTATATCACGGCTTCCATCATTGTACAGTTGCTCGGCTTCGCACTGCCCTACTTCCAGCGCCTTCAATCCAAAGACGGCGAAAGTGGTCGCAAACGACTGAATCAGATTACACGTGTACTGACGGTAGCAATCACACTCGTTCAGGGCGGCGGATATCTCCAGCTCGTTCGCAGTATCCCCGGTGCAGTTTCCCTTGAAGTTCCTGAGGGGCTCTTCTGGTTCTCCAATATCATTATTCTTTCCGCAGGTACCATATTCTGTATGTGGCTGGGTGAAAGAATCACTGACAAGGGAATTGGTAACGGTACTTCCCTGATTATTCAGGCCGGTATCATCGCACGTTTGCCACAGGCTTTCGTATTCGAATTCCAGAAGTTGTTCTCTGATAACAAACTGCTACTGTTCTTCCTTGAGCTGGCACTGTTCTTCGTAGTCGTGATGGCAACTATTCTGGTCATTCAGGGTGTACGCCGTATTCCTATTCAGTTTGCAAAGCGGATGGTAGGTCGTACAGGTGGCGCAATGCCAGCTGCAAGCGCCCGCGATTATCTGCCCCTCAAAGTGAATTCTGCCGGTGTAATGCCAATCATCTTCGCTCAGGCGCTGATGTTCCTGCCCGCCACTGCTATACAGTATATGTCAGGCGACAGTGTGAATACAGGTCGTATTAATATGCTGAATGATATTTACTCTCTCGGATATAACTTGCTGTTCTTCACACTGATAGTTGTCTTCACGTATGTTTATACTGCGCTGATGATCAACCCGACCAGCTATGCCGATTATCTGAAGAGAAACAATGCTTTCATTCCGGGTGTAAAGCCGGGAGAAGCCACTTCCGATTATATTGATAATATCATGACCCGTATTACACTGCCAGGAGCAGTCTTTCTCGGACTCATCGGTATATTGCCTTCAATAGCAGCTACTTTTGGTATTAACCAGCAGTTTGCACTGTTCTTCGGCGGAACTACCCTCCTTATTATGGTGGGTGTAGCCCTGGACACACTGCAGGTGATTGAGAGTTATTTGCTCACGCAGAAATACGACGGTCTGATTAAATCAGGCAGGATTCAGGGTCGCACTTCATCCGGTCTGCAGGTTGGTCAGCCTCAATAATTGAATATTCTCTGAGGTGCTTTTCCGGCGCCAAATGTGAAATAAATAACAGGATATGGGATTGTTTTCAGCTCAGGACGGACGACGGATCTTTTACAAGACCGCTGCTGAAATTGAACTGATGCGAAACGCAAATATCCTTGTTTCAAAAACACTGGCTCATGTAGCCAGTATGCTTAAACCCGGTGTAACCGGACAGATCATTGACAAGGCTGCAGAGGAGTTCATTCGCGACCATGGCGGTCGACCGGCATTTAAAGGGTATCACGGATTCCCGTCAACACTGTGTGTGTCTTACAATGATATCGTAGTGCACGGGATACCAGGCAAGCGGGAGTTTGCAGATACAGATGTTGTTTCGGTTGACTGCGGGGTCGAACTCGAAGGTTATTACGGGGATGCGGCATACACATTCGCTTTTTCGAAAGTAACCGGGGATGTTCTCGATTTGCTTCAAACTACTTACAGGTCCCTTTATCTGGGTATCGAAAAGGCAGTTCATGGCAATCGAATCGGGGATATATCTTTCGCGATTCAGGACTATTGTGAACGACAGCACAAATACAGTGTGGTCAGAGATTTGGTAGGACATGGAATCGGCAAATCACTTCATGAAGAACCGGAAGTGCCTAATTACGGCAGAAGGGGAAAAGGCTTCCTGATGATGGAAGGACTGGTGATTGCTATTGAGCCAATGATTAACATGGGAACGAAAGATGTTTATCAGGATCGCGACGGGTGGACGATCTTCACAAGAGATCATAAACCCAGTGCACACTATGAACACTCTGTCGCAGTAAAGAAGGGTCGGGCCGACATTCTGTCGGATCATTCTTTTTTGCTGAATGAAATAAAAAATAATCCTGAATTGCAAGAAATTTTGCCTAAAAATTAGACCTTTGCAGCCCGAAATTTAAAAGGGCCCTTTTTATGGCGAAAGAAGACTTGATCAAACAGGATGGCGTGGTTGCCGAAGCACTTTCAAATGCAAATTTCAAAGTGCAGCTGGAAAACGGCCACATCATACTGTGTCTGTAGAAATGTCACCCTACGATTTGACCCGTGGGCGCATCATCTACCGATACAAGTAAGTTTAAAACGACAATTTGAAAAACGACTGAGGATATGAAAGTCAGACCGTCCATCAAGAAGCGTTCTGCGGACTGCAAGATCGTTCGCCGCAAAGGCAAACTGTACGTCATCAACAAAAAGAACCCGAAGTTCAAACAGCGGCAGGGGTAATTCCCTGTGGCAGTCGGCTTCGATGTCAACATTTTTGAATACACAAATCAACACAATATATGGCACGTATTGCTGGAGTTGATCTTCCCCGTCAGAAAAGAGGGGTTATTGGCCTGACCTACATTTACGGTATAGGCTCTTCAACTGCGTCCGCTATTCTGGAAAAAGCCGGAATTGACGAGAACACCAAGGTTGAAAACTGGAATGATGAGAATATCAAGGCGATATCCCGCATCATTGCTGACGACTACAAGACCGAAGGTCAGCTGCGTTCTGAGGTTCAGTTGAACATCAAGCGTCTGATGGATGTTGGTTGTTATCGCGGTCTGCGCCACCGTAAGGGTCTTCCCCTGCGTGGTCAGCGTACCCGTACGAATGCCCGCACACGCAAGGGCAAGCGTAAGACAGTTGCCAACAAGAAAAAAGTGACTAAGTAATAATGGGTAACTGCCGCAAGGCGGCAGTCATCTTTTCATAAAAAGCCAAGGGCCGGCTGAAATTGTCGGCTCACAATGCAACAAAAAAATGGCAAAAGGAGCATCCAAAAAGGTTGTCAAGCGCAAAGTGAAAGTATCGCCGGAGGGTCTTGTTTTCATCCAGGCTTCTTTCAATAACCTCATCATCTCTATCACAAACAAGCAGGGAGAAGTGATTTCCTGGGCTTCTGCAGGTAAAGCTGGTTTTCGCGGTTCCAAAAAGAACACGCCTTATGCTGCACAGGTTGCTGCCAACGATGCGGCTAAAACCGCTTATGATGCGGGTCTGCGCTCTGTCGAGGTGTTTGTCAAAGGCCCCGGTTCCGGTCGTGAAGCTGCTATCCGCGCGGTAGATCAGTCTGGCATCAAGGTGCTTCTGATCAAAGACGTTACACCGATGCCTCACAACGGATGCCGTCCGCCAAAGCGCCGTCGCGTTTAATGCCATCTTCTTCATTCAAGCTTTAAAATAGCACATTCAACATAATGGCTCGTTATACTGGTCCAACTACCAAAAAAGCCCGTACATTCGGCGAACCAATCTTTGGTTTCGATAAAGCTTTTGAGCGCAGGAAGTATCCTCCCGGACAACACGGACTGTCTCGTAAGAAGAAGCAGGCTTCGAACTATGCTCAGCAGTTGTCTGAAAAGCAGAAAGCCAAGTACACTTATGGAGTACTGGAGCGTCAGTTCCGTAAAACTTTCCAAAGTGCAACCCGCCGTCATGGTGTAACAGGTGAGGTTCTCCTTCAGTTGCTGGAGGCGCGTCTCGATAATACTGTTTACCGTATGGGTATTGCCAATACACGCAGAGGAGCTCGCCAGCTCGTTGGTCACCGTCATGTAACGGTGAACGGACAAGTTGTAAACATTCCTTCTTACACCCTCAAGCCGGGTGACGTTGTAGCTGTGCGCGGCCGTTCCAAAGCACTGGAAATTATCACGTCCAATGTCGGAGCCAAGACAAGTAATGTACGTCAGTTTGGCTGGATTGAGTGGAACCCTGATCAAATGAAAGGTGTTTTTCTTGCATACCCGCAGCGCGACCAGATTCCTGAAAAAATCAACGAGCAGCTCATTGTTGAGTTGTACTCTAAGTAAGAGGTGCTGAAGCGAATATGGTTGGCGTTCATTCTGAATGTCAACCGTTTTCGCGTAATATGCCAAACCCTTCCCCGGGTTTCTTCGTGCCCTGCCTGAAAACAAATTTGTTCTTTACCACCCAATCACTCTCGGAGCGTTCAATATGAGCATTCTCAATTTCCAAAAGCCTGACAAAATTCTGTTGCAAAAAGCAACCGATTTCGAGGGCACTTTCGAGTTCAAGCCACTGGAACCGGGTTTCGGCCAAACGGTGGGCAACTCGCTTCGCCGCGTTCTCCTCTCCTCTCTCGAAGGTTATGCCATCAGCGCTGTACGCATCGGCGGTGTTGACCATGAGTTTGCGACGATCCGCGGCGTAGTCGAAGACGTGGTGGATATCGTTCTCAATCTCAAGCAGGTTCGTATCAAACCTGTTATTCAGGATGAAAAAGGCGCAGCAGAAAAAATTTACCTGACTGTCAGCGGTCGTGAAGAATTCCGTGCCGGCCAGATTGAAGAGTTCACCAATGTGTTCAAAGTAATGAACCCGGAACTGTTAATCTGTCGTATGGAGCCTTCTGTAACTCTTGAAATGGAGTTCACGGTCACAAAAGGACGTGGTTATCAGCCAGCCGATGATGGTGCCCCTAAGGAAGTTGCTATCGGTGTTATTCCGATTGATGCAATTTACACGCCTATCAAGAATGTTTCCTACAAGGTAGATAATACACGTGTAGGTCAGCGTACCGATTACGAGCGTTTGGTTGTTGATATCAAAACCGATGGTACTATTCATCCGGAAGATGCCATCCGCGAAGCAAGCCGTATTCTGATTCAGCATCTGATGCTGATTACAGACGAGAACATTACATTCGATACGCCCACTAACCGCGAAGAAAATGTGGTTGATGAGCATATCCTCCACATGCGTAAACTCCTCAAGACTTCTCTGGAAGATCTTGATCTCAGTGTTCGCGCATACAACTGCCTCAAGGCAGCCAAAATCAATACGTTGGCTGAGTTGGTTCGTTACGATACCCATGAACTGCTCAAATTCCGTAACTTCGGCAAGAAATCTCTCGTTGAGATCGAAGAACTCCTTCAGGAGAAGAATCTTACCTTCGGAATGGATCTTGCCAAGTACAAGCTTGAAGAAGAATAATTCATTTTTTCACCAAGTGTGGTAACTGTCGAGCGCCTTTGGCTGCCCCGGTGCTACCACCTGCAATACAGGTCTTTCATACATGAGACACGGAGATAAGATCAACAATCTCGGGCGTACGGCCTCCCACCGCCGCGCTCTTTTGGCCAACCTGGCTATCGCACTCATCGAACACAAGCGTATAGTAACTACGCTGGCAAAAGCAAAGGCTCTTCGCCTTTATATCGAGCCACTGGTAACAAAGGCAAAGGAAAATACTACGCACCAGCGTCGTATGGTCTTCTCTTATCTTACCAATAAAGAGGCCGTTACTGAACTTTTCGGCCCTATTGCCGAGAAAGTCGGTGATCGTCCGGGTGGATATGTACGTGTAATCAAAATGGGCTTCCGCCGCGGTGACGGTGCAGAAACTGCCATGATTGAGTTCGTTGATTTCAACGAAACATACCAGCCTAACGCAGGCAAGGAAAAACGCGCCAAGCGCACCCGCCGTGGTGGTCGTAAATCTTCGGCTGCTGTGGCAGAAGAAACACCAGCAACTGCTCCGGTAGTGGATGAGGTGGCAGATAACTCGGCAGAGGTGGCTGCTGCAGAAGAAGCAGCTACAGAAGCACCTGCTACTGAAGAAAACAAGGAAGAACAGGCTTAATCAAGATCCTTCTTCACTGTATATTATACCGTTCCGGGCCTCTGTCTCTTGCAGTGGCCCGGAATTTTTTTTCGCGGCAATGAAAAATATCTTTCTCTTAGCATTATTCCTGCTTACTGCAGGTGCCACTGCACAGGTTATCACGCCTGAAATTCCGAATGATCTCAGGTTGCCGGTTGTTTTTCCTGATGGGAATAACGGACATTGTGTGTTTCTCTACAGTAGCAGGAGAGCATCTGGTTCTTTCTTGTGCCAGATTGCTCAACTGGATGCTCAGGGACAGGTATCAAAGCAATATCCGGTTCAGGAACTGCCCGTCGTTGGTGGCGACAAATCGTTTGAGCGGCTCTGTTCTGCGTCCGATGAAAATGGATACCACGTTTACTTTCGGGGAGAATCAGTCAATATCTACGAAGTTTCGACTGACAGGAGGACCCTGAAAAGTACGCTTCGGCTATTACATGCCATTCCGGAAGAGGAGGAGATTATCGGAGGGATAGAAATGGCTGACAAAGCACTGATTCTTTCCCGGGAGAGAATCAGTAAAAAAGAATGCAGGTTGAATGTTTACACCCGGGGAGAACAAGGTCTGGATCGCAAAATATTTAGCGGATTGCCGGAGTATTTCGCCGGGAGGAAGTACGAGCCGCTACTGGTAAGGAAGGATGCGGATTTGTGGCCTGACAAGGCAATCAATCCCGACAAGATCTTTGCTGATCAAGGGAAAATCTATATCGTACGCGATAAAACACCCAGTGTTTTTTCCAGCGACAAACCGGTATTCAAATATACAGAAATTGATCTCTCCTCTGACAAAGTCAGCTACAAGGAGGTGCCATACCCGACACTCGGCGAGTACACTCAGTACAGTGGCGGTGGCTATATCTACGAGAATAAATTGTTCCAGATTTATTTTGATCAGTCAAGGTTTGGCCTCAGTGTGAGCAGTCTTTCAGATGGATCCACCCTGTTCGACAAGTCAATTGCTGGTGAAGATACCCTTACGTTATTAAGAAGCAAGGTGAATTTTCCCGGGTTTCTGACGAACAGGAAGATAAAAACTGCAGAAAAACTGATTCGCAGAATGGGGCCCCTTTATCCTTTTGTCTATGTCAAAAAGAGTCAGGATGATCTTTTGATTGGCCTGGGTGGATTCACTACCGAGTCTTACGGCGGCGGAGGTCCTGTGATGGGTGCCGGCCCTGGAGGTATCACACCGTCGTTCAATACGATGGCGTATAGCTATGAAGTGAGTACCTCCTTTTACACTATCATGCAGGAAGATGCACAGTCGCTTTCTGACCGGCGGCTCGACGAGACGATTTTTACAAAAATCAATGATTCCAATCTGCCTGACAAAGGTTCCTTTATCCGGATGAACGGAGTTTCCACTTATGTTTATCTAAAAAAACCTGTGCTGGAATCGGAGTCAAAGTCTGTTGTGTTTATCAGGTTTCCGGGGTATTGAGATATTTTACAGCTTCACGAGTGGCAAGACAATCAGACCACTATCATTGAAATGTTTTAGTCTGAGCAGGTAGAAGCCTGAAATTACGCTGTTATTAAGCATCAGCAGTTCTCCTTCTCTGGAGGCACCTCTTTGCACGACCCTCCCGTCTGTACCAACAATCTCGTACATGGTGTCACCGGCGGGTAGTCCGCTGACCTGAATTTGGCTGATTGCGGGATTCGGGTAAATCCGTACGGATGTTTCCGGTTCAACGGTAGAAGAAATATTGACTATCTCCAGGGCCCCGGCATTTGTGGCCGGAATATTTCTGGGCAAGCCGAGCAGATCTTCCGCTATATCCGATGACGCGGGTACGCTGAATACAAATGCCGGGTTATCCAGACCTGGCAGAAATGATACAGTATCGGGTATAACTGCCCAATCCGGTAACTGGGGTTGCGACTGGTCGGTGGTTTGATTGAAACCGGGGCCGGGCGGCAGGTTCCACAGGTTGCAGGATGCCAGCAAACCGGGCTGCGGGTTGAGCGGTGCTGTGAGTAACCTGCCGTTATTCAGGCTGTCCGGATGAGCGCTCAGAATATTTCCATGGATACGCAGACCGGAAAAGACAACATTGGGTGCCGGATTGCCAAACAGGGTTTCATAAGAGAAGCCGATAGCGGCCTTTTGTCCGCGCTGCCCTATAATTGTATTGTGCCGGATATCTATACCTGAAAAGATTCCCCGCTGGAGAAAACTGTAAATACCCTGCCAGATACTGATACCTGTTGTAGTATTCAGTATAATATTATTGTGGATGGCCACATCCTTTATAAAATGGTCGGTGATCAGACTTGTGAACGCCTCGATACCGAGCAGGATACCGGGAACCTTCCGGTAATCATTGTGAATATGATTGCCTTCTATTCGAATACCAGCACCTTTGTCTATGTATATATTGGCGTAGTTGTCGTGCAGTGTATTGGCGCGTATGATTATCTGTTCACCGAGGTCCACGTCAATACCCTCACCGCTGTTGTCGTATATATGGCAGTTTTCGGCCAGTCCGTACCGGACATTGTGAAACTTGACAGCGGAACCCCACTGTGACTGTGGCTGGTTAAAATTAACGGACTCGTAAACCGTGCATTGCCTGACCATGTATCGTTCGCCTGGCGTATGCAGAGAGAAGGGATCGGAGTTTTTAACGGGGCTTATACCGAGCAGGATACCATGACCGGCGGTTTGACGCACAGTCACATTTTCAACAAGAACATCATGCGGATTAGAAACATTTCCGTTGGCATCGTATCCAAACCGCACACCATTGCCCGGGCTGTACAGTATAGTCAGGTTAGCTACCCTGATATGACTTCCAAGCAGGTGAACCATACCCTGTCCGGGAGAAATCGGTGAGTTGAGTCCGTCGAGCATCACAGTATCCTTTCCTCTCACAGAGACGTTCAGTTGGCGGCCGGGCAGTTGAAATCGTCCCCATGGCTGTATGATTGGTGTAGTATAGTATCCAGGATAAAGAACAACCTCGGTGTAAAGCGCTCCCTGTTGTCCGTCGGACCAGGCGGCAAGCCGGTTCAGCGCGCCGGTGAAGGTAGCCACCGGATTGAGGCTGTCGCCGGTGGCGGAATCAGAACCGGCGGGCGACATATAAACTACCTGCTGAACTGGAAACAGGACAGGCAAGGGGACAGTTTCAGGCGCTTGCGCGCGCACAGGTAGGTAGAAAAGCGTTAAAAGCAGTACAGA
The DNA here is from genome assembly GCA_021298575.1 of Saprospiraceae bacterium. Taxonomy (GTDB): domain Bacteria; phylum Bacteroidota; class Bacteroidia; order Chitinophagales; family Saprospiraceae; genus M3007. Next base: position 50,615 of record JAJTFM010000014.1, read on the forward strand.
CAAAATTTTCACAAGGCAGATTTTAATAGTAAACGAATCTTGTGTGCTGTTTAGTCTGATATGTCTGCTGATGCCATTTGTATTCCGATTGTTTGTACAAATTGAAAAAATTTTCTGTGCAAATTCAAAATATACTATATTTATACTTTAAATTTGTAAAAAGATGCCATATTTTCCGAGAGTAATAGAGGGGTAATACAGTCTTTGATTTCAAAATATCCCGTATTGGCTGTCACCGGGCCGCGTCAGTCGGGTAAAACTACTCTACAAAAGAACATGCTGCCGGGTTATCGTTATGTATCACTGGAGAATACAGATAACCGTTATTTTGCAGAAAGAGATCCAAACGGTTTTTTAGTCGGATAGATTATTCCATTTCAACAAGAAGGAGCCCTTTATCTACAGCGTCTCCTTTTTTGACTTTTACGGACCTGACCTTTCCATCACCGGATGCTTTGATGACGTTTTCCATTTTCATGGCCTCCAGTATAAGGAGAGCATCGCCTTTTGACACTTCCTGACCTGCCTCCACGAGTATGTTGAGAACCAGCCCCGGCATAGGTGCCTTGATCTGGTTAGCCTTCTGATGACTGCCGACCTTCAATCCGAGCTGGCTTACAAGTCGGTCGTATTTGTCTGCTATATTGACAGTGTATTCGTTTCCGTCAATTTTGACTACAAAGAGGTGGCTGGCGTCGTCGGCGCTGATTATTTCAGCTCTGAAGGCCCGGTCATTCATAAAAACGTGGAGTATGCCATCAGATTCTGCGACTACATCCAGGTTGAGGGCATTTTCGGGAGAGATATTGAATTCGTGTTGACCGTTAACTGTGGTGTGGAAAGGTTCTTCGTGTTTCATAACAATCTGGTCAGAACAATTTGCAGGTTAGCAGGGTAATATCGTCGGGCCATGGTTCGCGTCCGCGGAACAGTTCCACGTGTTGAATCAGTCTGGAATTAAGCGTTTCGGGGTCGTCGTTTTCATGTTCCTTGAGGAAGGCTGCCAGTCTTTCTTCGCCGAATTCGTCGCCGTGAGAATTTCTTGCTTCCGTTAGTCCGTCGGTGAAAGTAAAAATCAGAGCCGGGGCAGAAATTTTCACTTCACCTATTTCCAGGAAAGGCAGTTTCGGGAGCCAGCCCAGCGAGGTGGCGCCGTTTCTGAGCGTTGTTATGACCCCGTTCATAATCATAAAGGGGGGTATGTGTCCGGCGTTGACGTAGTGCAGTGTCCGGGCGGCAGTATCGTATCGGGCCACGAAGAAAGTGATAAATTTATCGCCCTGTGTTACGCGGAACACGGCTTCATTCATTTCCCTGACGAGTTCTTCGAGGGCTGGTCGTCGTGACACGAGAGCTCTGAAGTTAGCCTGAAAGTTGGCCATGAGGAGTGCTGCCGAAACACCCTTGCCTGTGATATCGGCTATACAGAATGCAATCTGGCCATCGGGGAATTCGACTACGTCATAATAATCGCCTCCAACGGCGAAGTGCGGGCGGTAGATACCTGAAAGCTGGTACCCTTTGCTGGATGGCATTCGTCCCGGCACAAGTGCGCGCTGAATTTCTGCGGCCAGTTCGACCTCGCGGTTAACGATTTGTTGTTGCACCTGACTTTTAAACAGGCGTTTATTTTCGATGGCAACGGCTATAATATTGGTGATAGTGGTTACGAACTGTACCTTGCTATACACATCGTCTTCATCGCGGAAGCCGCCGAGGAAGGCGTAGGCAATGGCGGTATTTTTGTGCATAATAGGGATAACCAGATCGAATTCGCGGAATAGCGGGTGGCTATCATCGCTGAGGCCCTGTGTTGAGCGGAACCTTGACAGGTCGGAACTTATATCGGGCTGGAAGAGCGTCTCGTCCACGCCTGAGGAAATTTTACATTCCCAGATCTGATTTTCGCGGAAGAAGAGTGCCATTTTTCGGATGGCCATTTCAAATCGCAGGAATGCGCCATACATTTTGAAGAGATCTTCTGCGGGCACATTTTCGTTGATAGCCTGAGTGATAGTAAGGAGGCTGTTGATCTGAAGTTGCTTCAGACCAATTTCGCGTTCCAGCCTGTCAATTCTGGAAAGAGTGCTTCTAATTTCCTGTAATTCGGGCATGTTCGGGCCGAAGGTACGAAGTAAGATAAATTTAAGTAATCCTTTCATCAAAACTTCTGAAATTTGCGTCGAAATCTGACAACAGCAAAGCTGGCCGCGGGTCGGTTTTGTCAAATTACTACTGAATTTGATCTGATAACATGGAAGAAGTCAACAAGGCCATGGCCGACGCCAGGGCCCACATGGAAAAAGCGCTCGATCACCTGAGCCACGAACTGGTGAAACTTCGCACCGGGAAGGCATCTGTATCACTGATTACAGATGTGATGGTGGAGTATTATGGTTCACCCACACCGCTTGCGCAGGTAGCCAACCTTCAGGTAGCTGATGCCCGTACCATTGTAATTCAGCCCTGGGAGCGCAATCTGCTTGGTACCATTGAGCGTGCACTGATTAATGCCAATCTGGGAATCACGCCATCCAACGATGGGGAGATAATCCGGTTGTCGGTACCACCACTCACCGAGGAGCGTCGCAAGGAGCTGGTGAAAAAGGCCAAGCATGCCGGAGAAGAGAGCAAGGTAGGTATCAGAAACGCTCGCCACAAGGCACTCGATCATATTAAGAAGGCTGTCAAGGACGGCTTTCCGGAGGATGCCGGCAAGCGGAAGGAGGCTGAACTGCAGGATCTGGTGAACAAGTTTGTTGAACAGACGGACCAGGTTGTTGCGGGCAAGGAAAAAGAAATCATGACCATTTAACCATTACCTATGAATCTCGACAAGTTTCTCGTCATCTCCGGTATGCCGGGGGTGCACAAACTCGTTGCCACGCGAGGCGACGGAGTTATCATCGAAGACCGCAATGAGGGTCGTACCCGTTTTGTGTCATCAAGACAGGGGCAGATCACACCTTTGGCCACGGTAGCCATTTACACTTACACCAATGAGGGAGAGGGTACTGTGCCGCTTGTTGATGTTTTTGAAAAAATGTTTGATCAACACGAATCAATACCGCCGGTTGGTGCAAATGCTTCCTCTAGTGAATTGCGTGATTACTTCAGTGCCATTTTGCCTGATCATGATCGCGACCGGGTACACATCAACGACATCAAGAAGTGTATCAAGTGGTATGGCTTCATGTATGAAAAGGGTATTCTCGCTGCTGCGAAGGCCGAGGCTGCTGCTTCAGAAACGGCTGAAGTTGCCAAAGCGGAGGAGGTATCCGAACAACCTGTACCGGAAGAAAAACCGAAGGCGAAAAAATCGGCCAAGGCCAAGTCATAATTATGTACAAGGGGAAAAAAGTGGTCGTGGTGCTGCCGGCCTACAACGCAGCCAAAACGCTGGAGCAGACATACAGGGAAATTCCTTTTGATTTGGTGGACGAGGTAATTCTGTGCGACGATCACAGCCGCGACAACACTGCCGAACTGGCACGTTCACTTGGCATTGGACATGTTATTGTTCACGAGAAGAATAAGGGGTACGGCGGAAACCAGAAGTCACTGTACAACAAGTCGCTTGAAATCGGTGCCGACATTGTTATTATGCTGCACCCCGATTATCAGTATACTCCGAAGTTGATTCCGAGTATGGTAAACATCATCGGTGAGGATTTGTATCCGGTAGTACTGGGTTCGCGTATCCTCGGCATGGGGGCACTGAGAGGAGGCATGCCCATGTATAAATATGTTGCCAACCGCTTTCTCACCTTCACGCAGAATCTTCTGATAAGGTACAAGCTCTCGGAGTATCACACTGGTTACAGGGCTTTCAGCCGTGAGGTATTGCAGGGAATCAACTACAATCAGAACTCTGATGATTTTGTATTTGACAATGAGATGCTGTCGCAGATAGTTTACGCCGGTTTCGATATCGGTGAGGTCACTTGTCCGACGAAATACTTTGAAGAAGCCTCCAGTATTAATTTCAGGAGGAGCATGAAGTACGGACTGGGGGTGCTGCGGGTATCGTTTTGTCATTTTCTGCAGCGTACAGGAGTTGCCCGGTTTGCCATGTATGCGCAGGTAAATCCGTTGTGCCAGTAATTTTTTGAAGCCAAAAGGGTAAAACTTGCTGTTATTGGCATAACTTTGTCCTCTATTTTTTCACCATTAATACTTTCTGATACCAATGGGTAAAGGAGATTTCAGGTCCAAACGCGGTAAAATCCGCCGCGGATCACACGGCAACAGCCGTCCGAAGCTCAAAAAAGTGAGCACGATACTGAAAAAACTGGCAGGTAAATAATGCCATTTTTTACAAAAAGTCTTTCCGCGGGCATATTGCACGGGAAAGGCTTTTTACTTTTACGGACTGTATGGCCGGGAGTGTCCTTTACGCCATACAGTATCAATTCACTGATTTTCACCAAACCAACAGCAACATGAAGTACGGAATAACAATTCTGCTGTGTCTGGCTGTATCGCTCGCTGCGGGCGCACAGACAGTAACCGGCGTCTGGAAAACCATTGATGATGAAACCGGAGAGCCCAAAAGCCATCTTGAACTTTTTGAGGGTGATGGAAAATTGTATGGTAAAGTAGTCAAACTGCTTAAATCGGCACCCGACAAACGCTGCGAGAAGTGTCCGGGCGAACGCTACAATCAGCCTATTCTGGGTATGATTGTTGTAGTAAACATGCAGAAGACTGAAGGCTATTATCAGGGAGGTGATATCCTCGATCCTGAAAAAGGCAAGTGGTACGGATGTAAAATGTGGCTGAAAGAGGGAGATCCGAATATTTTGGTAGTAAGAGGCTCAATCGGGCCCTTCTACAGGACCCAGTATTGGTACCGCCAGTAATATTTCATATTTTTTTACAAAATCATTTTGCAGAATTAAAAATGACGTGTAATTTTGCACCCGCTTTTGAAAGCGATTGGGCCATGGTGTAATGGTAACACAGCAGATTTTGGTTCTGTTATTCAGGGTTCGAGTCCTTGTGGCCCAACATAGAAGCCGCTTCTTCCCGGAGAAGCGGCTTTTTTCATGGTAGAATTCGGCCTGGTCATTTCAGGTATTTTGCCCAATAAAAAGTCCCGGATAAAATTTTACACTGTTGAAAAAAATATCATCCGTATTCAAAAAATACCGTTTTCGCCAGCCTTTTTTGAACGTTGTTTTTTATAAATATATGCTTTTCAATTAAATATGAAATTAGTGTTAATCTATAAAGCGTGTTAGTAACCATAATTCGATGTTGATAACTATGGTAGTTTTGGGGGTTATCCACATTGAATTGTTTAGTTATCCACATTATTAACAATACCAATTGTTTTAAAAAAGTGTTTTTTCAATTTTGACGGTTAAATTTGCTGCACTATGGCAGAATCAGATAACAAATCGAATTATCAGTCGTCGGCCGACCGTAACAGGCGCCGCAATCCGCAGAATGGAGAGGGGTTATCCACGTATGTTTTCGGCAAGGTTCAGCCTCAGGCTGTTCAGTTGGAAGAAGCTGTACTGGGCGCCCTGATGCTTGACCGCGACGCACTTCCGATGGTCATGGACATCCTTCGTCCGGAGAGTTTTTACACGGAAGGGCACCAGCTTATTTACCGTGCTGTCATCCGCCTCTTTGAGCGCTCCAATCCGGTTGATTTGCTCACTGTAACGGAGGAGTTGAAAAAGAGTGGTGATCTTGAAAAGGCCGGAGGTGGTTATTATCTGGTAGAGTTGACGCATCGTGTGGCATCTGCTGCCAATATTGAGTATCACGCAAGGATAATAGCCCAGAAGCATATACAGCGCGAACTGATCCGGGTGAGTACGAATGTAATTCGCGATGCTTACGAGGATACAACGGATGTCTTCAACCTGCTCGACGATGCGGAGAAGGGTCTGTTTGCCATCACGCAGAACAATTTGAGCCGCAGTTATGAATCCATGGGGTCTCTAAGTTCCAAAGTGTTGAAACAGATAGAGGAGCTTACCCAAAAGGGCGATGGCCTTACCGGTGTGCCGACGGGTTTCACCGATCTGGACAGGCTCACGTCCGGCTGGCAGCCTTCCGATCTGATTATCGTTGCGGCTCGTCCGGGCATGGGTAAAACCTCTATGGTACTGGCTGTGGCACTGAATGCAGCGCGTGATTTTGGCAAGGGGGTAGCCCTCTTTTCACTTGAGATGGCCAGTACGCAGCTTGTTCAGCGACTTATCTCCATGGAGGCTGAGATTGCAGGCAGTAAAATGCGAAACGGAAAACTGGAAGATTACGAATGGCAGCAACTACAAACTACGGTAGAGCGTCTCAGCAATGTTCCTATTTTTATTGACGACACTCCCGCAATCAATATTTTTGAACTGAGGGCCAAGTGCCGCCGTATGAAACAGCAGCACGACATACAAATGGTGATTATTGATTACCTGCAGTTAATGACCGGCTCCACGGAAGGGAAAGGCGGTAACCGCGAACAGGAAATTGCCGGTATATCGAGGGCCCTGAAAAGCCTTGCCAAAGAGTTGAATATACCCGTTATAGCGCTTTCACAGTTGAGCCGTGCCGTGGAAGTACGGGGAGGAAGCAAGCGCCCCCAGTTGAGTGACCTTCGTGAATCGGGCAGTATAGAGCAGGATGCAGATATCGTCGCATTTATTTATCGCCCCGAGTACTATCAGATACTGGAAGACGAGAGCGGCCAAAGCCTGAAGGGAATAGCGGAGTTTATCGTGGCGAAGCACCGCCACGGTGCACTGGATACTGTGCGCATGCGCTTTCAGGATACCTTCGCCAAGTTTGTCAACCTCGACGATTTTGCCGGAAATGATCCGTTGGCAGGTCCGTTTCAGCCAACAGTCGTTAGCCGTCCATCGAAAATGAATGACGAGGACATACCGTTCTGACAAAATGAATTTTCGGGCGGATAACACGAGGCTGTCCGCCCGAAAACAAAAGAGAATTAATTGTCGATGCTCTTCTTGTCAGTTTCGCGCATACCCTGACGGATTTCGTCTTCCACTGCGTTTTTGGCACTGTTGAACTCGCGTATGCCCTTTCCGATGCCACGCATCAGTTCAGGTATCTTTTTGCCGCCGAAAAGCAGTACTACTACCAGAAAAATAAGCAGAAACTCGGTGGCGCCCAACTGGCTGAGGAACAAAAGAGTGTTGGTCATGATCTGTAAATTGAAAATTAGAAACGTGGCATTGCTGCCAACTGCCGGAGAAACAGCCCCGGTACAGCAAAGGTACGTCGGAACAGTGGTAGTTGGCCTTGTTATTTGGAAATCATTGTGACTATGTGGTTGCTTTACTGCCCAAAAGTGTTTAACTTTGAAAACAAATTTCATCAGTCACCACAAAAATCATCAGAATGACGCTCCAGAATGCTACTCAGGCTCTTAAAAAGTTCTTTGGTTACGACCAGTTCAGGCCGTTGCAGGCCGATATTATTCAGGCTGTTTACGAACGCCGGGATGTGCTGGTACTGATGCCCACCGGCGGAGGCAAAAGTATATGTTATCAGATTCCTGCGGTTACCCTCGAAGGAACAGCCGTTGTCATCAGTCCGCTCATAGCTTTAATGAAAGATCAGGTAGAGGGGTTGAGTGCCAACGGTATTCCCGCTGCCTATATTAACAGTTCCATGGACGCAGCCCAGATCCGTAGGGTGGAGGATGCGGCTATTGACGGACATATCAAGGTGTTATATGTCAGTCCCGAAAAAATGGTCTCTCAGGGTTTTCAACCGCTGCTCAAACGGCTTAAAATCACTTTGTTCGCCGTTGATGAAGCGCACTGTATTTCTGCGTGGGGGCATGATTTCAGACCCGAATATACCCAGCTGAAATTTCTCAAGGAACAGTACCCGGGCGTACCCATGATCGCTCTCACGGCAACTGCCGACAAACTGACCCGAAAGGATATAGTCAGCCAGCTCGAACTCAATGATCCTGCTACATTTATAGCGTCTTTCGACCGGCCCAATATCAGTCTGACGGTAGCTTCCGGACAAAAGCGGTTCGAGCAGATTGTGGCTTTCCTGAAAGAACGGCCCCGTCAATCGGGTATTATTTACTGCCTGTCGAGAAAAAATTGTGAAATACTTGCCGAAAAACTCAACCAAAAGGGATTCCGTGCGGCGTACTATCATGCAGATATGCCGGCCGCCAAAAGGAGTCAGACGCAGGAGGATTTTATCAACGACCGTGTGCCGATTGTGTGTGCAACCATCGCCTTCGGTATGGGTATTGACAAAAGTAACGTCCGGTTTGTTATCCATTACAATCTCCCCAGGAATATGGAGGGGTATTATCAGGAAATAGGTCGGGCAGGCAGGGACGGTTTGCCTGCTGACGCCGTGCTGTTTTTCAGTTATGCTGATGTAATGTCTTACCGTGACATGTTCGAACAGGGCGACAGTCCGCAAGAGCAGAAGGATCTGAAAATTGCCAAACTGGAGCGTATGTTTCAGTTTGCCGAGGCACTGATTTGCCGGCGGAAGACGGTACTTAATTATTTCGGGGAGCCCTACGATCAGAATTGTGGCAACTGCGACGTATGCAAGAACCCGCCAAGGCAGTTCGACGGTACCATGGCTGCCCAAAAGGCACTTTCAGCCGTACTGAGGACGGGTGAGAAGGTGGGTATGAACCTGCTGGTGGATATCCTCCGCGGCAGCAGCAAGCGGGATATCTTTGATAATAATTATCATCAGATCAAGACTTACGGGGCCGGCAAGGAGTACAGTTTCAACGACTGGCTGTATTTTTTGCTGCAGATGATGCACCTTGGGCTCATTGAGGTGGCTTACGACGAGCGCCACAGGCTTCGTGTAACCGATGAAGGCAAAAAGGTGCTTTTTGAAGGCAAAAAGGTGCCGCTCGCTATGCCAATTCCCAAGGAACAGCAGCAGGAAAGAGCACCTCGCTCGGTGGAAAAGTCCAGGGCCCAGGTGCTTCGGGAAGAGTTGTTCGAGCGCCTTGTTCAGTTGCGACGTGCAGTTGCACAACGACAGGGAGTGCCGCCATACCTTATTTTCAGCGACGCTACCCTGCAGATTATGGCTGAAAAACATCCTGTTACCGACAATGCCATGAAGGAAATTTCAGGGGTTGGCGAACGAAAGCTCCAATTATACGGAGATGTATTTATCGGGGAAATAAGAAAATTTGTAGCCGAAAAGAAGGGAGAAGGGTATCAGGTACGCGGCGGAACCCAGATTGTCACCTGGGAAATGTTCCGCGACGGAAACAGTGTGGAGGATATAGCACAGACGCGCGGGCTTGCGGTTACAACCATTCACTCGCACTTGTCCAGTATGTACGAGCACGGCGAAACACTGGATATCACCCGGTGGCTTGAACCCGAAGAGCGCGATATCATTCAGGGCGCACTTCACCTTTTTGAGGAGCCGTATCAGTTAAGGCCTATTCTCGATCATTTCGATGGTCGCTATTCTTTCGACAAAATTCGCTGGGCTATAGCAGATGCTCGCAGACGCACACGGGAGCAGGAGTGATATGGCCTCTCATACAAACCGGAACTGCTCCGGTCGAACAAGCCGCTGTCGGATTTGTGCCGGAAAAATTCGTCTGGAATGAATGTCGGAGAGCAGTAACATAATGGTCATATTTCGGAAAATATGTGAAAAAGACGGGCAAAACAAGGGAACAAAGTGGTAACCAACGGCAGTTTGGCGTCCGTTTATCTGGAAATCCTCTAAATCTGTCGGTTTTTGAGAACATTTATTCTGTATTTGGGTTCATTTTAGCGTGAAATCTGACTACATTTGCGCGTTTTTTGACAAAAATTAATGTAATGGCCTCTACGATATTCGATCTGAAGATGCTGAAGGAGCACTACGCTACCTTCTCCGCCCGCGTTGACGCGGCCAAAGCCAAGTTGAACCGCCCGCTGACGCTTTCTGAAAAAATTCTCTTTGCACACTTGCACAGCGATAATCCGCTGACCGACTACAAGCGCGGAAGCGACTATGTATTCTTTCAGGTTGACCGGGTTGCCATGCAGGACGCCACGGCACAGATGGCCCTGCTGCAGTTCATGACCTGCGGTCGCAGGAAAGTAGCCGTACCTTCCACTGTTCACTGTGATCACCTGATCACTGCCGAAAACGGAGCATCGAAAGATATGGTTGTGGCGCTGGACAAAAACAAGGAGGTTTTTGATTTCCTCAGTACAGTATCCCAAAAGTACGGAATCGGTTTCTGGAAACCGGGTGCAGGTATCATTCACCAGATTGTCCTTGAAAATTACGCGTTTCCCGGAGGCATGATGATCGGAACCGACTCGCACACGGTGAATGCCGGCGGTCTGGGTATGCTCGCTATTGGTGTGGGTGGTGCTGACGCGGTTGACGCGATGAGCGGTATGGCCTGGGAGCTGCAGATGCCCAAACTGATTGGAGTCAAACTGACTGGCAAGCTGCGCGGATGGGCTTCACCTAAAGATGTCATTCTGAAAGTGGCGGGTATTCTCACTGTCAAGGGAGGTACTGGTGCCATCGTGGAATACTTCGGTCCGGGTGCCCAAAGTATGAGTGCAACCGGAAAGGGTACCATCTGTAACATGGGTGCAGAAATTGGCGCAACCACTTCCACATTTGGTTACGACAAGAGCATGGCTCGCTACCTGAAAGCGACCGGACGCAGCAAGATTGCCAACCTGTGCAATAAAGTTGCTCCTTATCTGACAGGCGATCAGGAGTGCTATGAAAATCCTGAAAAATACTTCGATCAGGTAATCGAGATTGATCTGAGCAAACTGGAACCACACATCAATGGTCCGTTTACGCCAGATCTCGCATGGCCACTTTCCAAATTTGCTGCAGCCGTCAAGAAAAACAAGTACCCGGCCAAACTGGAAGTGGGACTCATCGGTTCCTGTACCAACTCCAGCTATGAAGATCTGACCCGTGCCGCTTCGCTGGCACGTCAGGCGGCAGAAAAGGGTATTGATGTGAAAGCCGAGTTCACTATCACACCGGGCTCCGAGCTCATCCGTTACACGGCTGAGCGCGACGGACTGCTGAAAGATTTTGAAAAAATTGGTGGCGTTGTAATGGCTAATGCCTGTGGCCCCTGTATTGGCCAGTGGGCTCGCCACATGGATGATATGAAGCGCTCAAACTCCATCATGACGTCTTTCAACAGGAACTTCACTTCACGCAACGATGGCAACCCGAATACACACGCTTTCGTGGCTTCGCCCGAAATTGTGACTGCTTTTGCCATTGCAGGTGATCTGACGTTCAATCCGAAGAAAGGAACACTGCTGAACAGCAAGGGTGAAGCCGTTAAACTGGATCCTCCGAAAGGTATTGAACTGCCCAAGGCCGGATTTGCCGTGGAAGATGCCGGTTATGTAGCGCCTGCCAAGGGTGCTATCAAGGTGGCTGTTGCCAGAGACAGTCAGCGTCTGCAGCTGCTGAAGCCGTTCAAACCAATCAGCAGTGACGAACTACAGGATATGCGCGTGCTGATCAAGGCAAAAGGCAAGTGTACTACCGACCACATTTCCATGGCCGGTCCATGGCTTAAGTTCCGTGGTCACCTCGAAAATATCTCCAATAACTGTTACATCGGAGCTGAAAACTTCTTCAACGGAGAGCGCAACAAGGTGTACAACGTGGACAAGGGTGATTACATGGAAGTTCCTGCAAGCGCCCGTCATTATCAGAAAAAAGGAATCGGAACTATTATTTTCGGTGAAGAAAATCTGGGAGAAGGCTCATCCCGCGAACATGCTGCCATGGAACCGCGCTATCTCGGCGTCAAGGCTGTAGTGGTCAAATCGTTTGCCCGTATTCACCAGACCAACCTGAAGAAGCAGGGTATGCTGGCGCTTACTTTTGCCAATCCGACTGATTACGACAAGGTTCGTCAGGACGACAAGGTGACACTGCTCGGTTTTGAGTCATTTGCTCCTGGCAAACCGTTGCAAATTCGTCTCGATCACACCGATGGCTCCTCCGAAACTTTTGCCGTGAATCACTCTTACAACGATCAGCAGATTGAATGGGTGAAGGCAGGTAGTGCACTGAACAAGATCCGCGCCGATTTCGGTGCAAAGTAAATACTGAACTTTATCAGCAGCAGGAGCGCCCAGGAAGGAACACTTTCCAGGCGCTCCTTTTTGCTATATGGAAGTCAAGCATGAAAGTTGCCGGTTTCTCCTTTGTAAGAAATGCCCTGCGCTATGAATACCCCGTGGTAGAGGCAATCACATCCGTCTTGCCGCTATGCGACTATTTTGTAGTAGCTGTTGGTAACTCCGACGACGAAACACTTGAGCTCATCCGGAGTGTCGGGAGCCCGAAAATACATATTATAGAGACGGTATGGGACGATTCCCTGCGCGAGGGCGGGCGCGTACTCGCGCAGGAAACCGACAAGGCATTCTCGGCTATTCCGGCGGAGTACGACTGGTGTTTTTACATACAGGGAGACGAGTGTGTGCATGAGGCCGAGCTGCCGGTTATCCGCTCGTCAATGGAACAGTATCTGAGCGATACCGAAACGGAAGGTTTTCTCTTCAATTACCGGCATTTTTATGGTTCCTACGATTATGTGGGTACCAGCCGGATGTGGTACAGGAGGGAGGTACGCATCATACGCAACAACCGGCAGATTTTTTCATACAAGGATGCACAGGGGTTCAGAGTTCGCACGGAATCCGGCAACAGGAAACTCAATGTCCGCCTGATTGATGCGCATATTCATCATTATGGCTGGGTACGGGATCCCCGGGCGCAGCAACAGAAGCAGTTCGGATTTCACCGCCTGTACATGACTGACGAGGGGGTGGCCAAACAGGTTGGAACGTCGGAGACATTTGTTTATGACGGTTCGGAGCCATTACAGTTGTTCGCGGGTACCCACCCTGCTGTAATGCAGCCAAGGATACAGGCCCGGAACTGGCATTTTGAGACCGACCCCATCCGTGTCAGGTGGTCGCTGAAGGAGCGAATTTCCCGGTTTGCAGAGCGTATGACCGGCTGGCGCCCCGGCGAATACAAAAATTACCGGCTGATCCGGTGAGATCAGCAGTACGAGGTGTTGACAAATCAACCCGTTTCCATTAACTTTGTAGGTAGTCAACCACCAAACGCCATATATCGTGCCTGCACTCGACTCAAACATTGAATACCTGAAGGGAGTTGGTCCGCAACGTGCCGATGCACTGCGCACCGAGCTCGGTATTTTCACCGTACGCGATCTGCTGTTTCATCTGCCGTTTCGCTATGTTGACCGTACGCGATTCCACAGTATCCGCGATTTGCACACGGAGGGGGAAACTGTGCAGATAAGAGGTATTCTGCGCCGTCTGGAGACGCTGGGTGACGGACGGGCACGCAGGCTCGTGGGCAGCCTGCGCGATGATACGGGGCTAATCGAACTGGTTTGGTTCCAGGGGATTCAGTGGCTGGAAAAGTCATTGCATGTAGGCAAGGACTATATTGTTTTCGGGCGAATAAATGAATTCAACGGTCGTCTGAATATCACACATCCGGAAATGGAGGAGTCGAGCCCGGAGGTACTCGGGGCCAAACCTCGCACACTGGAGCCGGTTTATCCAAGTACGGAAAAACTAACCAGAAAGGGGCTGGATGCAAAAGGGATTCGCAAGCTGACCCGCGGCCTGCTTGACAGCCTGACGCCAGCTGATTTACCCGAGACACTTCCGGATATAGTGATGGATAAATTCCGGCTTGTTCCTCGTTGGACGGCCGTTTCAAAAATTCATTTCCCTGAAAATCAGGGTGATCTGGATACCGCCACTCGCCGTCTGAAGTTTGAGGAGCTGTTCTATTTGCAGTTAAGACTGCTGCAATTGAGAACGAGGCGAAAAGAGGCTTTGAGAGGCTTTGTTTTTGGCAAGATAGGAGATTTTTTCAATAATTTTTACCACCACAAACTACCTTTCGATCTCACCGGAGCCCAGAAAAGAGTTCTGAAGGAAATCCGTAATGATCTGGCTGCAGGCAAGCAGATGAATCGCCTGGTACAGGGCGATGTGGGGTCGGGAAAAACAGTAGTTGCCCTGATGACCATGCTGATGGCTGCCGATAACGGCTTCCAGTCCTGTATGATGGCCCCGACCGAAATACTCGCGCAGCAGCACTACGAAAATATCAAATTGCTGGCCGATGATCTTGGGCTCAGTACAGGATACCTCTCGGGAAGTGTGAAGGGAAAAAAGCGGGAGGCTATTCTGAAGCAACTTGTATCCGGTGATATGCACATTGTGATCGGAACCCATGCCCTGATAGAGCCGTGGGTACAGTTTCAGAATCTGGGTCTGAGCATTATTGATGAGCAGCACCGATTTGGTGTTGAGCAGCGCGCAAAACTCTGGCAGAAAAATCCGGCCGGACCACCGCATGTGCTGGTGATGACAGCCACGCCCATTCCGCGCACGCTGGCGATGACCCTGTATGGCGATCTTGATATCTCGGTAATTGACGAGCTTCCGCCTGGTAGAAAACCCATCAGCACCATACACAGGACGGAGCATCACCGGCTGCAGGTGCAGGGTTTCATGCGTGATGAAATAGCCAAAGGCAGACAGGTTTATGTGGTTTACCCGATGATCGAGGAGACAGAAACCCTTGATCTGCAGAATTTGATGGCGGGATATGAGGCCCTGAGTCGCGATTTTCCGGCGCCACAGTTTCAGATATCTGTCGTGCACGGCAAAATGAAGCCAGCAGACAAAGATTTTGAGATGCAGCGTTTTGTGCGGGGCGAAACACAGATAATGGTAGCTACAACCGTCATCGAGGTGGGAGTGAACGTACCGAATGCCTCGGTGATGGTCATAGAGAACGCGGAGCGCTTCGGATTATCGCAATTACACCAGCTGCGCGGGCGCGTGGGCAGGGGTGCAGAACAGAGTTTCTGCCTGTTACTGACGAGTTTCAAGATGAGTTCGGAGAGTAAAGAGCGTATCCAGACTATGGTACGTACCAATGACGGTTTTGAAATAGCTGAAGTGGACCTGAAACTGCGCGGGCCTGGCAATATGGAGGGCACCCAGCAAAGTGGCATGCTCCGTTTCATGATTGCCAATTTGGCGCAGGACGGTCTGATACTCGCAGCTGCCAGGGATACGGCCGTGGAGATACTCGAACAAGATCCCGATTTAAGTACACCTGAAAACCAGCGCCTGAAAATGCACCTTGCTTCGGAGGGGAAAGAGGCAAAGGTCTGGAGCCGAATTTCCTGAACAAGCTCTGAGTCAGAAACCAAGGTTCCGGAGAGCTTCCTGCTGGGTAGCGAGAAATGCGCGGTGTTGTTCGGTGTCCGGATTGAATGGACGGTGGTGCAGGGCGGCGTTGATTTTTTCGAGAGCGTTATTGGTCTGTCTGGTACTTTCACTGAAATAGGTATTGGAAAAATATTCCCAGATATACGCCACCGCTACATCAGACGGATGAATCATATCTGCAGCATAGAAGCGGTAATCTCGCAGATCATCCAGCAGTATTTCATAGGCAGGGAAATAGTGTGCTTCCGGGATTTGCCGGCATACAGCTTCGCAGGCCAGTGATAGCACCGCCTTGCTTCGCTGGTTCTCAATCATCCCTTTGCGCAGGTGCCGAACCGGACTGACAGTCAGTATAAAGCGCATATCAGGGCTCTTTTCGAGCAGTTTGCTCAGGCAGCCGGTCAGTGTTTCAGTGACAAAATCAACCGACAGGCGGCGCGCCCCGAAGAAACTGTCGGGCATTTTGTGGTTGTTGGCCACAATTTTCCCGGTTTCGTTGAGATAGAATACGTCGGAGGTGCCGAGGGTAATCAGTACATGCGTTGCTTCATGCAGGAAAAGAGCAGATTCACGGTACTTCTCGTTCATTCCGGAGAGTGTTTCATCCGGATCTGGTTTGGCGAACTGACTGTGATGATCCCAGCTTCTCCACACACCCTGATTTTTAAAAATACTATCACTGGTATAAACGACGTTACCTTCGAGTAATTGAGCAAGTGAGCCTGCAATCGAATGAGGGTTATATACCACCCCGAACGGGTTGACAAGCGTTTTAAATCGCAGATCGTTTAAACGGGTGCCAATATGTTCGGTAAAGCATGAGCCAGACAGTAAAATCCTGTCTTTGTGACTTATTTGGAACGGGGACGCCACGCCTGGAAAAATGGTGCGAAAGGAGTTCATGAAATAGAATTTTATTTCGGTGCAAACTTGCTACTTTTGAGCCTTATTTTCTCTATGAGCCTATTGAAAGATATTTTCGGCTGGATACATCCCGAAACCGAACATAAGCCCGATATTGCTTTTGGTCGCTATACCGATATGTACAAGCCTGCGGGCAGATCCGTACATTTCGATCGTTCACTCGGGCACTTCGACAAGGGGGAGTTACTTGACTCCTACCGAAGTTTCTTTACGTACCTGACAGATGAACGCTCTCCGAACCATATTCATGTTCGGGATGAGGGTGATATAATCCATTTTGAATTTTTTCAGGGGTCATGTCTGATCAGGGGCCATGCAGACCGTAACGGAGTACGGGCCGGGAGCAGGGTTGCACGCGCGGGCGATCTTAATGTCGGTTTTCTGCGGCAGTTGATGGAGGCCAATCACAGGCTCAGTTTCAGTCGTTTTGCGCTTGATAACGAAAATAACCTGTGTATAGTGTTTCAGACGGAATCGCTGGATGCCTCGCCCCTGAAGTTGCTTCATGCCTTGCGGGAACTTGCCATCAATGCGGATAAAAAAGATGATTTGCTGCTGGATGAGTTCAAGTCGCTGGAGCCGGCACCCGATCAGTTTCGTATTGATATACCGCAGCAGGAGAAAGATATTAAATACGAATACTTCCGACAGGAAACAGAAGCGGCGTTATCTCTGCTGGAGGCCGGAAAGCCTGATTCCAATCAGTACCCGGGTTTATTCGCCTACTACCTGCTGAGTGTGGCCTACAAACTCGACTATCTGATACTTCCGGAAGGATTTATACTTGATGTACTTGAAAAGATTCACAGCGCATACTTCACCAAAAACCAGTCACCGCCGCAGGTCAGGCTGCAACAGGTGGTAAAAGAGTTCCGGCGTATGCTGAATCGCTCGAAGGAAGAGGTGCAGGCCGAGATGTATCGAACCAGAAGTACTTTTGGTGTCAGTCCTCCATTGCCTCACGGAAGTGTGATTGCACTGATTGAGAAAGAACTCCCCAATATGGATTGGCCGCTTGCCAACGGTCACGAAAAACTTGCTGAGGCCCTGCCGATGTATATCGTCAGTTACCTGCTTTTCCATCACGCGCCGCCTCCGCCCGACCGCGAATTACTCCATCTTTACTACAGGGTGGCCGAAAATGACTATTTTACCAGACTGGGGTTCAGCCGTTCGTTCCGCGACGGTTCGGGGCGCCCCGACAAGCGTGCCATTCGCGCCGAAATAAACCGGGTTCAGAACACATACAGCGGCGAATATCCAAAACTGAGGATCAACACGGACAAACTGGACTACTCTTCCGTTGCCATGTTTGGAAAGACATTTCTTCAGGCTGTCAGGGAAATTGACTTAAGCCGGCCTGATCGTTAATAATACTCCCTTATGAGTGAATATCTCGACTTGTACAGACAAGTAATCGTCAAAATTGCCACGCCGTACAGTACTGGCACCGGGTTTTGTCTGAGCGACAGAAACGTGATTGTCACCAACTATCATGTGGTGGAGGGTAACCTGTCCGTTATTGTGGAGGGTGCCGGCTTTGACAGGCAGCTGGTGAATGTATTGTATATTGATGCCAGATATGATCTTGCCTTCCTGAGTGCTCCGTCAAGCAGCGGGACGCTCCCTGTGGTGAATCTCGGGGTGAATAAGACATTAAAGGTACTGGACAGGGTGACAGCGATTGGGCATCCGTTTGGCCTGAAATTTTCTGCCAAGAGTGGTGTGATTTCGAATACATCGGAGAGTATGAATGGAGTGCCTTACCTGCATATTGATGCTGCGCTCAATCCGGGTAACAGTGGTGGGCCGCTGGTTGACACCGATGGGGATATAGTGGGTATCAACACCTTTGTAATGAGGGAAGGTGACAACACCGGTTTTTCACTTCCTGTCAGATTTTTGGCAGACACACTCGCTGCCTTTGAAAATGTCGGAGCAGTGATGTCTGCACGTTGTGCTGGTTGTATGTCGGTGGTCACTGAAGCGGCTATAGAGAATGAGCGGCTGTGCAACAGGTGCGGCCACAAGGTTCAGTTACCACATCAGGTGGATGAATATATTCCGTCAGGGCCAGCCAGAACCATAGAGCGTATGATCAGCAGTATGGGCCACGATACGGGACTGTGTCGCTCGGGTCACAATTCGTGGGAAATAAAGGAGGGTAGTGCAACAATACACGTGATTTATCACGATAAATCGGGTCAGATTTATGCAGAAGCTGTACTGTGCGAGTTGCCGGGAGAGAATATCAAACCCTTGTATGAGTACCTGTTGAGGGAGAATTATAATAACAGCGGACTGACGCTGAGCCTTCACGACAGAGATATAGTACTTTCTTTTCTGATATTCGAGCAGTATCTGAATGAAGAGACCGGCAAGCAAATGCTCTCCGATTTATCGCAGAAAGCGGATTACTACGACAATGTTCTGGTAGAGCAGTTTGGTGCCCACTGGAAAGACAAGTCCTGATAGTCCCGGGCTATTCGCCGGATATGGCTGCATCTATGACAATTTCCTGTTCTTCGGCCACATCCAGTTCCACCCTAAGGTTTTCGATGATAAAATCCTGGCGTTCGGGTGTGTTTTTGCCCATATAATAGTCCAGCACGTGGTCCAGCTTGGTATCTTCGGGCAGGATGACTGGATCGAGGCGTATATCTTCGCCGATGAAGGCACCGAATTCGCCGGGTGAAATTTCGCCGAGGCCCTTGAATCGTGTTATTTCAGGTTTTCCGCGCAGTTTTTTGATCGCCCCCTGTTTTTCGGATTCCGAGTAACAGTAAAATGTCTGTTGTTTGTCGCGTACGCGGAAGAGAGGCGTCTGCAGGATATACAGGTGTCCGTTGCGCACCAGATCGGGGAAGAACTGCAGGAAGAATGTCAGCATGAGCAGCCTTATGTGCATGCCATCCACGTCGGCATCTGTAGCTATGACAACGCGGTTATAGCGAAGGTCGTCGAGCGAGTCTTCGATATTGAGTGCGTGTTGCAGCAGATTGAATTCTTCGTTCTGATAGACGATTTTCTTGGTAAGTCCGTAGCAGTTGAGGGGTTTTCCGCGCAGAGAGAATACGGCCTGTGTGTCTGTATTCCGGGCTTTTGTGATAGAACCGCTTGCCGAGTCGCCCTCCGTGATAAACAGGGTGGTTCCGAGTTTCAGTTCATCGGTTCCTTTTTCATTGAGGTGGTACCGGCAGTCGCGGAGCTTTTTGTTGTGGACAGCCGCGGCTTTGGCTCGCTGGTTGGCGGTTTTTTTGATATCTGCCAGATCCTTGCGTTCACGTTCGCTTTGCTGGATACGTGCCTGCATTGCCTTGGCCACCTCCGGATTTTTGTGGAGGAAATCGTCCAGTGCCTTGGTCAGGAAGTCTGACATAAATGTACGGACAGCCTGACCTTCAGGCGACATCCGTTCGGATCCCAGGCGCGTTTTGGTCTGACTTTCGAACACGGGTTCTTCTACGCGGACGCTGACTGCAGCTATGATACTTTCGCGGATATCCTTGGCGTCGTATTCTTTTTTGAAGTGAGTTCGCACGACTTTGACCAGTGCTTCGCGGAAGGCATTGAGGTGAGTTCCGCCTTGTGTAGTATTTTGACCGTTTACGAAGGAGTAGTATTGCTCGCCGTAGTGGTTTCCATGAGTAATTGCGATTTCCACATCTTCGCCGCGCAGGTGAATAATGGGGTATCGGATTACTTCAGTACCGGTTTTCTTTTCCAGCAGGTCGAGCAGGCCATTTTTGGATACGAAAGTTTTGCCGTTAAAGTGAATTTTCAGTCCGGCATTGAGGTAGGCATAGTTCCAGAGTTGCTGTTCCACATATTCGGGTACCCAGCGGTAATTTCTGAATAGTCCGTTGTCGGGCTTGAAAGAGACCAGCGTGCCGTTTTCCTCTTTGGTGGGTTCGAGTTTGCCTTCTTTTTTCAGGTTGCCAAAATTGAATTCGGCTGTTTTGCATTGTCCGTCGCGGAATGCGGTAACCTTGAAATATTCAGACAGTGCATTTACCGCTTTGGTACCTACCCCGTTGAGGCCTACTGATTTTTTAAAAGCCTTGCTGTCGTATTTGGCGCCGGTGTTGATTTTGGATACGACATCCACTACTTTTCCGAGCGGGATACCGCGGCCAAAGTCGCGAACGCTGACACCGTTTTCATTGAGAACAATTTCAACAGTCTTGCCATAGCCCATGGCAAATTCATCGATACAGTTATCGAGTACCTCCTTCAGCAGTACATATATTCCGTCATCGGGGGATGCTCCATCGCCCAGTTTCCCTATGTACATGCCTGGGCGCAGGCGAATATGCTCGCGCCAGTCAAGGGTTTTTACCTCATCTTCCGTATATTTGATTTCTGTCATTCAAGCGTTTTTTTAGAGAGCATATTCAGGAATGAAAAATTCCGGCATGATCCTGAGTCAGAGGCGCAAATTTAAAACAATTATTTTATTTTAAAACAATTGTTTTTATACGAGATTGACAGCCATTTTTCCTTTTTCATGAATTTGCACGTCAATGTTGTCGAGCATGGTAGTAGCCAG
Source organism: Saprospiraceae bacterium (assembly GCA_021298575.1). Classification (GTDB taxonomy): domain Bacteria; phylum Bacteroidota; class Bacteroidia; order Chitinophagales; family Saprospiraceae; genus M3007. The sequence goes on from JAJTFM010000014.1 coordinate 71,375, forward strand.
AGACATGCCTACATAATCGGCCTTGATGGGGAATGATTTGTGCGTGCGGTCAACCAGTACGGCTACTTCCACTTTTGCCGGAATGACGCTGAGCAGGGGTTGCACAGCGTAAAAGACGGTTCGGCCCGTATTGGCCACGTCATCAACGATGATGACGGGTTTCTCGCGCAGTGCTTCGGCTGGCAGCTCGATACAGGGGTCGTATTCTACCGGGTTCGCCGGATTGAGCCGGATTCTCGTCAGCGTGATATCCGTGCTGGCTGGTGCAATAGTTTTCAGTTCATTCACAATCAGCTGGGCAAACTCGTATCCATTGTTGTTGAGTCCGGCAAGAATAATAGCCGGAGCGCCGAAATTTCGTTCAAGAATTTCGATGGCAATTCGCCTGATTTTCTGGCGTATTTGTCGGTCGTCGAGTATCTGCATAACGCAATTGGGCTTGTGACCTGCAAAAGTAATAGCAACAGCCGATTTTTGCGGGTAAAAATGCCAGTGAAGGCGGTTTCTACCTTCAAATGTAGCTGAACGTGCTATAAACAGTCAATCTAATGGATTTCTAATATCATTTAGCCTGAAAATACAGACTTTCGCATCGCCCGGGAAGCCCTATCCTCTGAGCTCATGAAAATTTCTGTTCTCCGGATGATTGCCTCCGGCATTCTCCTTCTCTCCTGCCTGCAGTCAGGCCAATCTCAGCAATCCATTGCCCGTCAGTGGAATGAAATACTGATTCAGAGTATCCGGGAGGACTTTGCCCGCCCGCCTGTGCACGCACGCAATCTGTTTCATCTTTCCGTACTCATGTACGATATGTGGGCCGTTTACGACACTACCGGGCAGTCGGAGACCTATTTCCTCGGGAAAACAGTGGGCAATTACACGTGCCCCTTCAACGGAATTCCCATTCCCGCAGATATTGAGGCTGCGCGGAGAGAAGCCATCAGTTATGCTGCATACCGGCTGCTGGCCCAGCGTTTTCAGAATTCCCCGAGGGCGTTTACCACCATCACCCGGCTTTTTGATTTCATGGCGCAGCTCGGTTATCCGATTAATTTTAACAGTACCGACTATTCCACCGGCAATCCTGCAGCGCTGGGAAACTACATAGCCCTCCGCATGGCCGAGTACAGCAATCAGGATGGTTCCAATGAACAGAACAACTACGTGCCAACTGACTATGTTCCTGTGAATACTCCGGTGAATGTGCTGCAACCGGGCAACAGTACCATGACCAATCCGAATCGCTGGCAGCCGCTGGATCTGCCCGGCGCTATTGACCAGAACGGCAATCCGGTTGTCGCTATTCAGCGGTTTCAGAGTCCGGAATGGGGTAGGGTTACGCCCTTCGCGCTGTCGGCATCCGACAAGGATACGCTGGTGCGGAATAATATTCCCTGGTATGTATATCACAATCCGGGCCCGCCGCCGCAGCTGAACACGAATCAGCAGGATGCGCAGTCGGAGGTGTTCAAATGGAACTACGCGCTGGTTTCTGCCTGGAGTGCACATCTGGATCCGGATGACGGGGTGACGTGGGATATTTCACCGGCGTCTGTAGGAAATAATACGTCACCTTATCCGGTGACCCTGGATGAGTATAAACAGTTTTACAATTTCGAGGGAGGCGGAGCGGCCGGAAATGGTCGGCCGGTTAATCCCAAAACGGGCTTGCCCTACGAACCCCAGCTGGTACCGCGTGGCGATTATACCCGGGTTTTGGCACAGTTCTGGGCCGACGGGCCAACCTCCGAAACTCCTCCCGGACACTGGTTTTCCATTCTGAACAAAGTCATGGATCACCCTGATTTCGTCAGGAAATTTAATGGCAAGGGTCAGATACTCAATCGGCTGGAGTATGATGTGAAGGCCTATTTTACGCTGGGCGGGGCAATGCATGATGCGGCTATTACCGCCTGGGGAATCAAAGGCTATTACGATGCAAGTCGTCCGGTGACCAACCTGCGCTACATGGCCCGTCTGGGTCAATCCTCTAATCCTGCGCTACCCCGATATCATCCGGGCGGACTGCCACTGATACCCGGTTACATCGAGCTGGTGCAGGCTGGAGATACGCTGGCAGGGGTGAATGGTGTCAACGTGAACAAGATCAAGTTATACACCTGGGAGGGTTTCGGTCCGATCGCCAATCCGGCTACCGATTATGCCGGCGCCGGCTGGATACTGGCCGAAAACTGGATGCCTCATCAGCGAAAAACGTTCGTGACGCCGCCTTTTGCCGGCTATATATCGGGGCACTCCACGTATTCGAGAGCTGCTGCCGAAGCACTTACCCTGCTCACCGGTGATGAGTATTTTCCGGGCGGAATGGGTGAATTTCATATTGCGGCCAACAGCGGATTTCTGTTTTTTGAGAAAGGGCCCAGCGTGGATGTTACCCTGCAGTGGGCCACCTATCGCGACGCATCCGACCAGACCAGCCTCTCGAGGATATGGGGTGGCATTCACCCGCCTTTCGATGATATCCCTGGTCGTATAGTGGGTGCCGAATGTGGTGTTGATGCCTATCATTTGGCCAAAGAAATATTCTATAACGACGAAGACGGCGACGGGTACCTCGCATTTGAAGACTGCAATGACAATAACCCGGCCATAAACCCCGGTGCCGGAGAGTTGTGCAACGGGATTGATGATGACTGTGACGGAATGGTGGATGACAGTCTGACGGTGTTTACTTACTATGCTGACTCCGATGGCGACGGTTTTGGTAATGCTGATTTGAGCGTGAGTACGTGTGCGGATACGATTCCGGTCGGATATGTTGTTGCCGGTACTGATTGTTCGGACAGCAATCCTGTGGTTTACCCCGGTGCTGCAGAACTGTGCGATGGTCTGGACAACGATTGTAACGGCCAGATTGACGATGGCATCGTTTATTACACATATTATTATGATGCGGACGGCGACGGTTTCGGCAATGCCGATTCAAGTGTGAGTACGTGTGCGGATACGATTCCGGCCGGATACGTTTTGTCTGGCACGGATTGTTCGGACAGCAATCCTGTGATTTACCCCGGTGCTGCGGAGCTGTGTGACGGTCTGGATAACGATTGTAACGGCCAGATTGACGATGGCATCCTTTATTACACATATTATTATGATGCGGACGGCGACGGTTTCGGGAATGCCGATGCGAGCGTGAGTACTTGCGCGGATACCATTCCTGCGGGGTATGTTGTTGCTGGTACTGATTGTTCAGACAGCAATCCTGCAGTTTACCCCGGTGCTGCAGAGTTGTGTGATGGTCTGGACAACGACTGTAATGGTCAAATTGACGACGGTATCATTTATTACACCTATTACTATGATGGAGACGGAGACGGTTTCGGCAATGCCGATTCAAGTGTGAGTACGTGCGCGGATACAATCCCTGCGGGGTATGTTGTTGCCGGCACCGATTGCTCTGACAGCAATCCGGCTGTATATCCGGGTGCCACCGAGTTGTGCGATGGTCTGGATAACGACTGTAACGGTCAGATTGACGATGGCATCATCTACTACACATATTACTCTGATGCTGACGGCGACGGTTTCGGGAATGCTGATGCGAGCGTGAGTACGTGTGCGGATACGATTCCCGTGGGATATGTTGTTGCCGGTACTGATTGTTCAGACAGCAATCCGGCTGTATATCCGGGTGCCACCGAGTTGTGTGATGGTCTTGACAACGACTGTAACGGCCAGATTGACGATGGCATCATCTACTACACATATTACTCTGATGCTGACGGCGACGGTTTTGGTAATGCCGACGCGAGCGTGAGCACGTGCGCGGATACAATCCCCGCGGGCTATGTTGTTGCCGGTACCGATTGTACGGACAATGACCCGGCGATTTTCCCCGGTGCTGTTGAGCGGTGCGATGGTCTGGACAACGACTGTAACGGCCTGACTGATGACGGTATCACCCTGACCTACTATTTCCGGGATACGGATGGCGACGGCTTTGGCAATACGGACAACTCCCTCCTGCTTTGTGTGCCAATAGATACCATTCCGGCTGGGTACGTCGGTATATCGGGCGACTGTAACGATGCAAACCCGCTGGTTTATCCCGGTGCTCCCGAGGTATGCGATGACCTCGACAACGATTGTGACGGCCTGCCCGATGACAGCCTTCCGTTTTACACCTATTATGCGGATGCCGATGGCGATGGATACGGGGATCCCGTTCAGGGTCTCGAGACCTGTCTGTCCGATGTGCCGCCGTCATTCGCTGCCAATAATCTGGACTGCGACGACAGTAACGCGGCGGTGAACCCGGCACAGATGGAACTGGCCGGCGATGGCCTTGATAACGACTGTGACGGAGAAACCGACAATATTTCATCCACCACCGAGGCAGGCTGGTCGGTCCGGGCATACCCCAATCCGGTGTATGACTGGCTGACAGTGGAGTCGCAGTTGAGCGGAGCCGTGCAATATGAAATCACGGATGCGCAGGGCAGGCAGCTGCGTACGGGCGGGGCTGAATTCAGTGGTGGATTGCTTCGGATTTCCTTTGCCCCGGAGATGCCTGGAGTTTACCTCCTCCGGTTGAGGGAGCAGGGGGGACAGGCGCTTGTGGTCAGGGTGGTCAAAATGTAATTTCTCCGGGAAAACCGAAAAGTATCCATACTTCGGTGATTTGTGTATTCATTAAACGGTGGATACGGCACACCTTTGCAGCGGCTTTCAGTCGGGTACTGTGAGTGCTTGGCAAAAGCGTCTGTTCACCGTTTAATAAATACATCAAAATGAAGAAGATAATTCTGATAACCGGCGCGAGTTCCGGTATGGGTAAAGAAACTGCCAAAGTACTGAGCAGAGACGGGCATACGGTTTACGCCGCAGCACGCAGAATGGATCAGATGAAAGACCTGCAGGAAATGGGTATCACACCACTGCAAATGGATATTACCAGTGAATCCGATGTACAGAAAGTGGTGGATACTATTATCACCAGAGAGGGTAAAATTGATGTTCTGTGGAATAATGCAGGGTACGGACTGTACGGAGCTGTAGAGGATGTCCCCATGGATGAAGCCAGAAGGCAGTTTGAAGTTAATATCTTTGGTTTGGCGCTGCTCACCCAGAAAGTAATACCCTATATGCGTAAAGCACAATCCGGAACAATCATCAACACCTCTTCCATGGGAGGCAAGATGTATATGCCAATGGGAGCCTGGTATCATGCGTCAAAGCATGCACTGGAGGGCTGGAGCGACAGCCTTCGTCTGGATCTGGCCCCTTTCAACATACACGTGGTAGTGCTGGAGCCCGGTATTATTCAGACGGAGTGGGGTGCTGTCATGCTCGACAATATGCTGAAATTTTCAGGGAAAGGGGTATATGGTGCCATGGCGCACAAGATTACTGCAGCCCTGAAAAAGATGAATGATAACGGACAATACTCCAAACCGGATGTGATAGCCAGTGCCGTCAGGAAAATAATTGCCGCGCCCCGGCCCAAAACACGCTACCGCGTGGGAGAAATGGCTAAACCAATGGTATGGATGCGTGTTTTTCTGGGTGATCGCGCCTTCGACAAAATTATCATGAGCCAGATAAAGTAAAGCCATGGTTGTTCTGAAAAACATCTCGGATCTGAGTGCCCTCTTTCAGCAGGAAAAGCCTCATCACCCGCTGATTACGGTAATTGATTTTACTGTAACCGACGAAAAACAACTGGCCGGTTCCAGTATCAGCGCGGGATTCTACTCCGTGATGTTCAAGAACTACTGCTCCAACCGACTGAAGTACGGCAGGGAATATTACGATTTTCAGGAGGGAAGTCTTCTGTGTGTTGCTCCTGGCCAGGTCATCACACTGGATAACGAATTCGATCATCAGGTAAAAAAAGAGGGTTGGGGTGTTTTTTTTCACCCGGATTTGCTGCGGGGATCTTCCCTGCAGCAAATCAACCGCCAATACCGCTTTTTCTCATATGCCACCAATGAAGCTCTTCACTTGTCGGACAAAGAAAAAAGTAATTTGCGCGACTGTGTGGCCCGACTGCGCAGTGAAATAGCGGAGAATACCGATAACCACAGCCAGACGCTCATTGTATCCAACCTGGAATTGCTACTGAATTATTGCCGACGCTACTATGACAGGCAGTTTATTACCAGAAAAAGTGCAAACAAAGGAATCCTGGTTCAGTTTGAAAATGAATTGGAAGCCTGGTTCGGATCGGGCGAAAAGCCCGGAGTTGGCCTCCCCAGCGTGAAATCACTGGCGGAAAAACTGCACGTTTCGCCGAATTACCTCAGTGATCTGTTGAAAAAAGAAACAGGAATGAATACGCAGGATCATATACACTCATACCTGATTGAAGAAGCCAAGAATTTGCTTGTCGGTACCGATTTGTCGGTCAGGGCAATGGCCTACACACTGGGATTTGAGTATCCGCAATATTTCTCCCGGCTGTTCAAGTCCAAAACCGGAATGACTCCCAGCGAATTCAGGGGCCACAGACAGTAGCTGCTTTTCTCGCCGGTTTTGGCAAAACGTGCAACTCCAGGCCCGTCACAAGAACTCCGACGATCGCATCGTGTTAAGTGATGTGATGTTGTCAGAAATTAAAAATACGTTCAGGTACTTCTGGTGCTATTTCATCCTGTTCATCCCGGTATGTACCATTGCCCAGGTTCACCATCCGGTAAAAATCTCTGTGCTCGATTCTGTGAGTCGCGAACCGGTGGTAGCAGCCGTCGTAACTGTTGCCGGGCATGGGGGCGGGTTCACCGATACACTCGGCAATTTTCTGGTTTTAAACCGGAAAGCTGATGCCCGGCTCAAAATTCAGATCAGCCGTATTGGCTATAAACCCTGGTCGGGTGAACTTGTTGATTCAATTTTCGATCGAATTATCCTGCTGGTACCGTCGGAAACTGCCCTCAATACGGTAGTAATATCGGCGGCAGTCAAAGACGTTTCAAAGGATCTCTCTCCCATACCAGTCGAGGTCTATACTGCCGGATTTTTTCAGAAAAATGCAACGCCGGGCCTTTTCGATGCCCTCACACTTGTGAACGGGGTTCGACCACAGACGAACTGTAATGTGTGCGGTACAGGAGATATACAAATCAACGGCATGCCGGGCGCCTATACCATGATAACTATTGACGGTATGCCTATTGTCAGTGGACTTTCCACGGTTTACGGTCTCAGCGGCATTCCAAACGGACTGATTGACAGGGTGGAAATTACCAAAGGGCCTGCAGGTGCTTTTTACGGTTCAGAGGCGGTGGGTGGTGTTATCAATGTAATCACCAAAAATGCGCTCACAGCCCCGCGGTTTTTCCTCGACGCCTTCGCTTCTTCTGTCGGTGAAACAAATGTTGACGCAGCTGCCGGAACGAGAACAGGAAACGCCACTTCGCTCCTTGGCATCAATTATTTCCGCTACTGGAATCCACTCGACATCAACGGAGACAATTTCACCGATGTAACGCTGCAGAATCGCGTTTCTGTCTTCAACAAATGGGCTTTCCGGCGGAAAAATAACTACGCGGCCTCTCTGGCTGCCCGCTATGTGTACGAAAACCGATGGGGTGGTGAAATGCAGTGGGAGCCACGCTGGCGTGGTACCGACAGTATCTACGGCGAAAGTATAAGTACCAACAGGATGGAAATGCTGGGGCATTTTCAATTGCCCGTGAGTGCCCGAAAAGTACTCCTTGATGCCTCCTGGAATCTGCATGATCAGTCGTCTGTTTACGGAAATATTCCTTACCTCGGCCGGCAACAGGTTGCCTTCGCTCAGGCTACCACCGACCTGCCCATTGGTGAAAAACACGAGGCAATACTGGGTGCCGCACTCCGTTATACGCTGTACGATGATAACTCTCCGGCTACAGCATCTCCTGACGGAATGTCAAATATGCCCTCAAAAATCTGGCTGCCGGGTGTTTTTATTCAGGATCAGATTTCGCTCAATGGAAAAAATCGCCTGCTACTCGGGCTCCGCTACGACTACAACTCGGCTCACGGCAATATTCTCACCCCCCGGATAAGCTGGAAATGGGTGAAAGATGTTCAGCATAGCCTGCGAGTTACCACCGGCTCGGGATATCGTGTCGCCAATATTTTCACCGAGGATCACGCCTCGCTTACCGGAGCCCGGACGGTGGTGATTGCCCAAAGTTTGCGCCCCGAACGCTCCTGGAACGGAAACATCAACTACACCAGAAAATTTTTTCCCGCGCACGCCAGCGTCATCAGTCTCGACGCCTCGCTGTTTTATACCTATTTCACTAATCAGATTATCCCCGATTATGACACGGATCCGGATCTGATTATTTACGATAATCTCGACGGACATGCCGTTTCTTCCGGTGGGTCACTGAATATGGATTTCAGCTTCCTCCACGGCTTCAGGATAGTGGCCGGCGTAACGGCACTAAACGTATTTCGGATGGAACAGGGACTTCGTCTGCCACAACTGTATGCACCGCCCTTTTCGGGCACCTGGGCAGTAACACTTCCCGTTTCGAGGCTGAAACTCACGATTGATTACACTGGTAACGTGAATAGTCCGATGAGACTGCCCGTGTTCCCCGGAGATTACCGGCCCGAATATTCGCCCTGGTTTTCCATACACAATATTCAGTTCACCAGAGAACTGAAAGAGGGGCTCAAACTGTACGCTGCTATCAAAAACATGGCAGGGTTTTATCCGCGCGAGGATGTGATTATGCGTTCATTTGATCCTTTTGACAAGCAGGTGGATGTGGACAATCCCAACGGATTTACCTTTGATCCAACCTATAATTATGCACCCATGCAGCGGCAGCGCTTGCTGGTTGGCCTCCGCTGGACACTGAATAACAACGTCAGGTAGTATTGCGACACATAAAGGCAGCTTTCCTATTCCCTGACAAACACACACGTCTTGTTCCCGATACGCAGCCAGTAAACCCCTGGGTTTATTCCTGCCGTACTGATACTTCCCTGCAGTGTCAGGCCGCCCTGTATGTAGCGACCACCGATGTCGTGGATACTGTAAACGGACTGATCTGATCCACTGATGTACAGTATTTCCCGGCATGGATTCGGGAAAACCGTTGCCATCTTGCCATCGGGCTCTTGAGCTGATGAAACCTGAAGGAATTCGAAGGCGCCCGCGTCGGGCGGTCCCGACAGGGGGCGTGGTATGTTCGTTGCCGTATCGGCGTATTCCCACACCGGATCGAGGGAATAACCGTGAACCGTTTTGTTCAGCTTTACGCCGCGGTTCACAGCGGAAGAACCCGCTGTCAGGTGGTAATTGAAAGCCGCCGCATCCTCAAATCCGATGGCGTTTATATTGTTGTTAATCAAGTTGCCGGAAGAGTCGATGTGTGCTGGTGTACCCTGTATCAGCCCCGAGGTTTTGGCTCCAGCCAGGATGTTGTTCTTTAGAAAGAGTGTATCGGTCCCGGCACCCGTCTGTATGAAATTACCGGTTGATTTTTTGTTGACAAAGGTATTGTGTGCAATCCACACATGGTGCGGAGCCGGATTGGAGAGGCCCTCCATACCGTACCCGAACAGGTTGCTGTTGGCCGAATTGGGCCCCTGTTCAATCACATTTCCCACAAGTACGGCCGTGCCGCCATTGGGCAGGTCTATGGTTCTGCTGTCCTCGGTTGTCTGGTTGCCAATGTAGTTGTATAAAATGATATTGTTTCTCGCCCGGCTCTTGAGTTCGTGCCCTTCCGCGATGGCATTTACACTGTAATTGTACCTGAAAACAAATGTATCTATCCGGCCGATGTAGATATTATGCTGGTAGCCTGGATTACTGTTGCTGCCGTTGTTGGCAAACTCGTTGTACTCCATGGTCACCTTGCAATCGGTGTAGGCTCCGCCCAGTATGCCCATTTCATTGCCATTGAAAAAACAGTGCCTCACGGTCAGGTCGCAGCCCTCCTGTCTGATGCCTGCCCCGTTGTGGTCCGGAACCGAGGCATTGGCAAATTCAATATTTTCCACCACGCAATCAGAGCCGCTGATAACGAATATGGCTTTCCCGTTGGCATTCCCGGCCAGTGAAGTGCCGGCTTCCAGGCGTGGTTTGCCCCCTGTGCCGCGAAGCAGCAGCCGGTTTCGGATGAAATATACCTGCGGATGATTGGAATAAAGTGCAGCATCAATACTGACCGTATCGCCATCGGCAACCAGGCTGCTCACCTGCGCGGGCGTGTTATACGTGCGCGCAGGACCGACGTGCCATTCTTTTGCGGAGAGAAAAAAGGGTGTTATTGCTGTCCAAAGCAGCAGAAAAGGGTGTAAGGAGTTTTTCATGACGAGTGTCCGGATTTTACTGGATAGCTGATTTTATTCGCCTCAGATAATTGAGCTGTCCCTGATGCCTGTGTGTGTGACAGCAGAGCTGAACCAGAAAAAAGCCGATCGTCCGCCCCTGATGATGCGGTGGTGGTGCCGGCATGGGCTCGTTCAGCCGCGCCGGATCGAGCCCGTCCAGGGCAGCCCCAATTGCATTTGCAGTATCCGATATTTCTTCCAGTAACAGCTCTTTCGGCATATCGCGGAGATTGAACTCCCTGTCGCGGTCGCGCTGGTAACCGTCACTCCCCAGTAATGCCCCGATGAAATGGCGCAGGTTGCCGCAGATATGCAGGGCGAGTGTTCCCACCGGATTGATGACCCCCGGTAGAGCCTCCCACAGGTGTTCATCGGGCGTGTCGGATACTTCACCGGCCAAGGCATTCAGGTCGCGTACCAGAATATGTTTTACATCAGAAATCAGCGTATTTTCCATTTTCAGTCGTTTTCGAGCGTTTGTACGCCGTTGAGGGGTGGAGTAACCAGGTCGTCGCCCCACAGGCGGCGGGTTTTGGAGTCTATGGCGGCGACAGCTTTTTCAGACAGATGCGCCTCCCAGTCGCGTGTTTTTCCGGAGCGGAAGAAGGTGTCCGGGTTGAAATGAAAACTGCCCGGGTTTTCCTTGATACCCTGCTTCATGGTTTCAAAGCCGGTGCTCTGTACAATGGCCTCAAACTGTTCACGGGTGATTGGTACATCGGGTACCAGAAAGCGGGCAATACGCTGTGCTACTTCCATTTTTCGTTCTACCAGGTCCTCATAACGCAGGAAAAGCAGGCTTTCGCGCGGTATTTGTTTCCCTGCGCTTTCAATCCAGTTGAGAGCATGGAGATGGTAGTCGCCGAAGTACAGGTCGCCGCCCACGAATATATCCACGAATTCATCCATCGTCATGTTGGCTGATACATCGAGCAGCGGGTGCGACCGGTAAAAAAAGTATTGCGAGACGGCGGCTCCCCGCGGGTCTCGCAGGCAGACGATAAATTTTGACTTTGGATGAATATGTTTTGCGGGCATATCGTCCACAAAACAGTGCGCGTACCAGGGTCGCGGATAACCGGCGGTTTTCTCCAGAAAGCTGCGGAAGTATTCGATTCCATGCTGTGAGGCAGTCACCTCGGGCCATGGTACTGTTCCGTGCCCAATATCGCCACAGCCCATATTGTACCATTCCGGATAGCTGATGGCTGTCCGGAGAATTTCCACCACATATTTTTTGGTGAGGTGTGTACCCACTTTCTGGTGTGTACTGATGAAAACATCGTGTTCATCCGTTTCCCAGGTGTCGCACAAAGTCCGGATGGCATTCAGGTCCATGAATGGCGGATACACCTTCCCACGCCAGCGCGTGTGCAGGAAGCCAAGCTGATTGAGGGGTTGACAGGGTTCGAAGACGGTGAGTTTTTTCTTTGGTTCGTGTTGCTGACTCATCAAAAATCATAGCCGGGCCACCAGCAGGCCACATTCAGTGGGAAGTACATAGTGATTAATCCCTTCAGCAGCCTTTCTGGGCATCGAAGAAAATCAGATCGTAGTGTCCGCTCAGGGTTCCGATTACATCGAGCGCATCGCCTGTGTGTACACTGACTGGTGCCTTGCAGTCGTTCATACGTTGCTGTGTGCTTTCTGCAACACCCGGATCGAACTCTATGGTGTCAATAATGCAGGTTTTATGGTTGGCGAGTCCGCTCGCGAGATACAATGTTGAGAGGCCATGTCCGGCACCTATCTCGAGCACTCTGGCCGGATTGGCAGAGATAGTGAGAACACGCAGCAGATCGCCGGTGTCAGCTCTGACCGGGTTTCGCCATCCATACCTGCCGGTGGCGTCGGTGTAGCTTTCTCCCTGTTTGTTATAGGTTTCCAGTTCGCGAATGGCGGATTCAATCAGCTCAGTAGTCATCGTGTAAAAATCTGTGGAGGCGAATGTACGCCAGACAGGACAGACATTGTGAGAAAATGATGAAAATCATCAAATAATTCCGTGGCCGGCGGAATTGGGCAAATCCGGTATCTGGTCGGCAATTTTCTCTCTTTCACTGATGATTTCCACGAGCCTGCGGATGGTTTTACGTCTTATTACACGCTCCAGTTCCTTGTTGGGCTCTTTGAGGATATACTGAAACTTCATGGAAACACTGTCCTTGCCAACTTCTGCCACCCTTAGGTAATAACTGTCGGACTGAATCAGATCCTGGAAGGGCGAGAGCACATCTATCAGACTTTGCTCCAGCTCTTCCACCGTTTTCAGGTGGCGAAGGTCAATTTCGAAGTCAATACTTGTGCGTTTGATTTCCCTTTTGGTATAGTTTATTACCTCGGAAGTGAGCAGAGTGTTGTTGGGTATGTAAATCATATCGTCGTCATCATTCAGCAGATGAATATTTTGCAGCGTGATGTCAATAATTTTTCCGCGATGCTTCCCCACGCTCACGTTATCACCTATGCTGATCTGTCCGGAGAAAGTAATTACCATCCCGTTAATCATGTTGGAAATGTAATCCTTGGTAAGCAATGCCAGCCCGGCGAATACGATGGAGAGGGAAGTAAACAGTTGCCGCGCATCTATCTGAAACAAGGAAAGTACGCCGACTACCACACCCATCACCAGCAGAATGGAGTAAATATGCCCCATTCCCACGATAAAATTGTCTTCCCCGCGTACCCGGTGGCGCCTGCGATAGATACCCACCACCACAAACTGTACAAAATCGAGGAAAATCAGGAAAATGATGACGTTGGCCAGTGAATCCTTGTAGTAGTTGAAGGCATTCCGGTACTTTGAACCGGAGTAAACCCATGAAATATCCCACTCATCCAGGCGAACAAGCAGCACAGACACGAACACGACCAGTTTCAGAAAAAGTACAACGTATTTCATACAGGAAAAGTCAGTCAGCAATTAACGCGTTTTCACCCGAAAAGATTTTATCAGGGTGCAATATGCACAATTTCGGGGGCGTTATTTGTTTCTTTCAGTCAGGTTGACCTATCTTCGCATCCCTTCCCGTTCTCATGGCGCGACTTGTTCGTCTGCGCACCCCCTTTTGTATATACTCCTTCATCCCTGTGCCCGCCTGCCGGCAGCATAGCTCCT
>JAJTFM010000070.1:0-12436 GCA_021298575.1 Saprospiraceae bacterium
GGCAAGAATAGCTGAACAAACGGGCGGAGGCTGGACGGTGGCTCCCGATCCTGCATCGCTGGTTGCACTGATCGGGCAGCTCGATAAAAACGAACTTTCGCGCCGGCGCGCACGCCTGCGCGAGGAGCGACGGAAATACGACTGGAGTCTGGAAGAGCAAAAGTATATAGGCATCTTCCGTTCACTGAAGAACTGAACTCAGCTTTCAAATACCATAGCCTCGTGGTTCAGCTTCCTGAAGTCCACCTGGGTAACCGACGACACGCCCTGCTCTGGCATGTACACACCATATATAGTGTCCACAGCGGCCATGGTAGCCTTGTTGTGCGTGACTACGATAAACTGCGACTGAGAAGAGAACTCCCTGATGATGCGGTTGAATTTTTCTATATTGGCATCATCCAGCGGGGCATCTACTTCGTCGAAGATACAGAAAGGTGCCGGTTTGAGCAGGTAGAGCGCAAACAGCAGTGCGATAGCGGTGAGCGTTTTCTCTCCACCCGACAATTGTGCAATTGTTTGTGGCCGTTTGCCCTTGGGTTTTGCGATAATATTGACGTCCGATTCCAGCGGGTTATCCGGATTGGTCAGAACCAGATCGGCTGAGTCATCCTCCGTAAAGAGCGTTCGGAACACATTGATAAAATTCTCGCGCACCTGCGAGAACGACTCCAGGAAGCGCGCCGTGGCAGTTTCCTCGATTTCCTTCATGGTTTGCAGCAGGTTATCCTTCGCACTCAGAATATCGTCGCGCTGTTGTGCTATCGTATCGTGTCGGTCCTTGATCTCATTATAGGCCTCGATAGCCATCGGGTTTATTTCGCCGTAGTTATCGAGTCTTCTTTTGAGGTTACTTACCTCTTTTTCCAGGGTTTCCCGGTTGTATTTTTCGTCGGGTTCGCGATTTATCACATCATTTACCCCGATACCGAATTCGGCACGCAGACGTTCGCCAATGGCTGTGATTTCGAATTTCACGTCAGAGAAGCGGTCCTTTATCCGGTTAACCAGGCTTTGCAGTTCCTGTTGTTTCCGGAAATTGTCGCGCTGTTTGTTTTCCAGCTCGTGGATTTCGTTTCGTGCCTTGAAATAGGCTTGTTCTACACCGCTTAGCGAGGCCTCTTTTTCCTTTTTCTCGGCATATCCTGCTGCCAGTTCCTGACCAATACGGGTGATATCGGCTTCAATGAGTCCGATCTCGTCGGTATGCCGGGCAAGGGTATTCTGGGCTGAAGAAAGCGTTTGCCGGAGCTCCTCCCTCCTTTTCTCCCGGAAACTGAGCTCCTGTCGGAGCGTGTTTACCCTGTTTTGCTGTTGAATGAATCCGATATTATTCTGGTTGAAGGCAGCACTGGCCTGACTGAGCTGTTCGGCTACATCCCGGAAGGAGCCATCTGCATTGGAGAGCCGTTCGCGAAGCGCCTCTGCCTGCGCGTTTTTTTCCAGCAATTGCTTCTCAATCGAGGTGTTACTGGCAGTCAGTGATTCGATGCGCTGGTTGGCATCGCCTGCCTGAGCATCAAAATTGGCCACAAAAGCGGCGATATTGTCGAATTTCGCCTGAGTTCCGGCCCTTTCCTGTCTGACCCGGTTGAGTGACTCCCGTTCGCGTTGCAGCACTGCCGACTGGTCGGCATTCTTGAGTGCCTGGAGGTGAGTACGAACGGTGCTCAGCTGGATATTCAGTTGTCCTTCAGTTGACTCCAGTTTTTTGATATCCGTTTCCAGCACTTCGAGGTTTTTTTTCCGGCCAATCTTTTTTCCTTCAAAGAGGCCCACCGATCCGCCGCTCATACTGAATCGTCGCCTGACCATGGTACCGGCTTTTGAAAGAACCGTCATATCGGTACCTGCCGGAAGGGCAGGGGTGTCGTCTTCCACGATTACCACATTGCCGAGCAGATACTCGATCAAATGCCGGTATTGCGGGTCGGCCTCCACCAGTTCGACGGCCCTTACGCCGCCGGGAAGCAGCAGAGGCATTTCATACTGATTAATGGCATCCAGGATGAAAAAATTGGCGCGTCCCTTCTGGCTTTTGCCGAGCAGCGAGATAGCCTTTACGGCTTCATCGGCATCGGGAACCACGTAATAGTTCAGGTAATTCTCCAGGTAGTTTTCAATAACAACCCTGTACTCTTCGCGTACATAAATCAGATCCGACAGCAGAGGGCATCTTTTGGCCCACTCCTTGTCCTGGCTCAGAAACTTGATACTTTCAGGAAAACCCTCCAGCGACTCGACCATACTCTTGGTGAGTTTGAACTCATTGCGACGGGAGTCGAGCTGGCGGTTGTGGTCAGACTGTTTTTTCTGAATACTTTCCAGTTCCTTTTCTGTTTGCTGAATATCCGTTCTGCGTTTCTCTTCAGCGCTTTCTATTTGCGCAATTCTGCTGGCCTGCGCCTCTTCGGCTTCAGATTGTTCGCGCAGTTTAAGTTCCAGTACCTTCATCTCCTCTTTTCGCGCTGCGATATCATTCAGCGTTCTTTCCACATCTCTGCGAAGGTTTTCAATCTGATTGGCCTGAATCGCCCTTGTTTTCTCCAGTTCGACGATTTCGCGTTCGACAGTCTGCTGTTCCCTGACGAATTCATCCAGATTGCCTTTCATCAGATTGTGGCTTGATCTGACTTCATCGAGGCGTTTTCGGGCGTTTTCAAGTGCTGTTTCAAGATCGGCCTCCACATTGCGTTCGTAGTTTAGATCCGTCTGATAGCCATCCACTTCAATTTCCAGTGAAGCCACCGTTCTGGAATTTGCCGCAATCTGGTCGGTGAGCCGTTGAATATCGTTGCTGATGAACGTTCTTTTCTGTTCCAGCATCGCCTTTTCATTTTCACGGCTCCGTATGCGCCCGGTAAGCCGGTTTACCTCCTGTTGCTGAGTGCTCAGGGATGTTTCCTTATCGGTATGGCTCTTCCTTTTTGCTTCGATATCGGCATCAAGCAGCCTCGACATCGCCTCGGTACTCCTGTAATTATCTTCCTCGCGTGTAATCTGGCCTTCCAGCTCTTTGTAGGTTTTTTTATGCCGTGCCAGATTTTGAACTGCCAGTTCGATGCTCAGATTCTTGTATTCATTTTTGAGTTCGTAATATTTCTGGGCTCGTTCGGCCTGTTTTTCGAGCTTTTTGAGTTGATCAGTGATTTCGAAGAGCAGGTCTTCCACGCGGTCGAGGTCGGCAGCGGTAGCTTCAAGCTTTTGCTGGGTTTCGTGTTTTCTGGCTTTATACTTGCTTACCCCGGCAGCCTGTTCGAACATCTTCCGGCGTGCCTGTTCGCGGTCGCTGAGCATATCCTCCACCATATTAAGCGCTATGATAGCGTACGAATCGGGGCCGATTCCGGTATCAAGGAAGAGAGAAGTGATATCTTTCAGGCGGCAGGTTACGCCATTTAGCCTGTACTCACTTTCCCCGCTTCGGTACAGGATACGGCTGATACTAACGGTCGTATAGTCGGTGGGCAGAACATTTTTTGTATTGTCGAATGTGAGGGTTACCTGCGCCATCTGGCCCTCTTTTTTCTTCTTTGTACCGTTAAAAATCACAGACGACATCTTGTCGAGGCGCAACTGACTGCTTTTTTGTTCGCCAAGCACCCACCGGATGGAGTCAACCACGTTGCTTTTTCCTGAGCCATTGGGGCCTACCACTCCCGTTACGTCTGCATTGAAATGCAGTGCCGTTTCGTTGGCGAAAGACTTGAAACCCTTGATTTCTAACGATTTAAGGCGCATAAGCAGTAATTTTTCCGGGGTCTGTTTTCAAAAAAGGAGGGCGAAAATATGATATCTGAATGAGATAAAAGAAAAAATTACCTTCATCAGATCATGCAAAAAAAAGAATAATTCAAACTTGGAACAAAAACTTTCCCTACTTTTGCGGGCATTTTTTGAGAAGCAACCAAAAATTTCAGTTAAGATATGGCTAAACGCAAATCCGAACAGGCAGAAATCGTTGAGGTACAAGAGGTATCGAGCACGAGCGCAACATCCTCACTCCCGTCATGGGCACAGGATCCTAAAAATCTTGTGTATGCCCTTGGCGCAGTCGTCGTACTCGCAGGAGGCTGGCTGCTGTACAAGAATCTCGTTATCGGACCAAAGAATAAAGAGGCGCTTGCCGCTATGTGGAAAGCAGAGCAGCAATTTGCACGCGATTCGTTCCAGCTCGCACTCAACGGCACTTCCGACAGTGGTCTCGAAGGCGTTGGTTTCCAGGGCTTTGCTGCACTCGCAGATGAATACAGCGGTACGCCCGCAGGCAGCGCCTGCAGCTACTACGCAGGCGTATGCAACCTCAATCTCGGTAATTACGATGAAGCAATCAATTCCCTGAATGATGTGGACGCCGACGGCGCTGTACTCCCCGCTATGAAGTACGGTCTCCTTGGCGATGCATACTCTGAAAAACAGGACTATTCAAAAGCCCTCGGCTATTACGAGAAAGCTGCAGATGCTGCCGAAGCAGACGTTATCGCAATCTACTACCTGAAGAAACTCGGTATGCTCAATGAGTTTCAGGGAAATAAAGATGCCGCTCTCGAAGCTTATGAGCGAATCCAGCGAGATTACCCCAACCAGCAGGTTTCCGACTGGCGTGATATTGAAAAATATATCTACCGCCTGAAACCACAGATGTAATTCTGGCAACAGAAACCGGGAATAATCAAGCAAGATTTTCCCGGTTTTTTTGTTTGAGAAATCAGGTGCTGAAAAAATAATTTGCAAATACGGACGTTAATACATAGTTTTGTTCCTTAATTCGCGTAATAGTCTCTCCGCCTATTATAAAAAATGTTCAAATGAGCAGTCCCCTGTCTTATACAGCACCGGATATGCTCTTTCTTCAACATGTGTGATTGTCGTTTCGGCACTTCTGACTGCGAATCGGTGCCCGGCCTCGCCGGCGTTTTTACTGACACTCAGGATGCAACGACGCCACCGTTAAAATTTTTGCTATAAATTAACCTACACAGCTTATGAACACGATTCTTCGTCCTGCGTGTATCGCTTTCCTCCTCTCTCTGGCAGGCACGGCATTTGCGCAAAAATCCGCATTAAAAGAGGAAATTTCCAGAGCAGACCGTCAATTCGGGCTCTATGCATATCAGGAAGCTCTGCAAAGTTATCAACTCATTCTGAGAAAAGACCCGTCCAACGCCAAGGCACTGTCCAGAACTGGTGACTGCCACCTCCGGATGAACAGCCCTGAAAAGGCTGTCGTGTGGTACGAAAAGGCAGTTAAACACAACGACGTTTCTCCTGAAACATTTTTCAGCTATGGCAAGGCGCTGATGCAAACAGGTGATTATGACCTGGCAAAGGAGCAGTTCCTCAGTTACTCAGACGAACATGAAGCAGTGGGTAACCACTTCGCTGAAATGTGCGATTTCGCACTGGAAAATATTGACTCAAATACCCCCTGGGCAGCCAAAAATGAATCCGTAAATACAACGGGCGACGACCTTCTCCCCGCATTACAGGGCAACAAAGTTATATTTTCCTCATTCAACCAGGAGTTCGCCTCCTCCTCGAAATCAAACGGAAAAGGAAATCAGAACTGGCTTCTCTCGGCACAAGCCTCTTCCCAGACTGGACAGTTGCAAAAGTTGCAGGCCCTTCGTTCCGACTTGCAGAATACCCCCAATGAAGGTCCTGTCAGCTATTCCGCCGATGGAAGCAAGGTGGTGTTCGCCAGAAATAACTTCGTCAATGGTGTATGCATTACCGACGATGCCAACACCGGCACAAGTCTATACACCGCAGATGTGGATGCCTCCGGCAAGTGGAAAAATATCAAACCGTTTACACATAACAGCGTGAAGTACTCCACGGGCTTCCCGTCGCTTTCTCCCAACGGCAAGATGCTGTTTTTCGCTTCAGACAACAAGGACGGATACGGTGGATGGGATCTTTACGTCTCGGTACTCCGCGATGGAATCTGGGGTAATCCGCGCAACCTCGGCGAAATTGTGAATACGGCCGGGAATGAAATCTCGCCTTTCTATAACGGACAGGAATTGTACTTTTCCTCCGACTGGCACCCAGGACTGGGAGGCCTCGACGTATTTACCTTCAACTATGCGGATAAAGATAATGCCGAGGTAGTGAATATGGGGCCGGTTGTCAACTCCTCCTCCGACGATTTCGGTTTCGTACTCGGCGAAAATCAAAAATCCGGATACCTCTCCAGTAACCGTGAAAAAGGAAAGGGCGCCACAGATATATGGAAATTAACCGCCAAATCCTCTGCCAGCCCGGTGGCTGCCAAAAATACCGGTACTGCCTCCTCTACAAAAACAGCAAAGGGCGGTGGTACAACTCCGGCTCCAAGAACTTTAAAGATAACGGTTGAAGACGAGGATGGCAGGCCTATTCCCAAGGCAGAAGTTGATCTGAGCGATTGCTCCGATCAAATAGGTATGACCGACGCAAACGGTATCTTCAAATTTGAAGAACTCGACAAGACTATGGATTGCAATATCGTTGTCCGGAAGATAGGGTACCGTGATGCTGAGGTTGAACAGAAAAAATTCGGCAAGGCAAGCATTATTATTACCGTCACGCTCGAGCGCGACGCACGCGAGAGCTATACAGGCCGAATAATAGACGCCGCCAACCGCAAGGCACTGCCGGGCGTAACTGTGACGGTCGATTTCGGCGATGATGAAAATGGCTTTGAAACAGAGTCGAACGAAGACGGCCAATACACGCTCATGGTCGAGCCCGGCGAGACTTACGTGGTCAACTACAGCAAAACCGGATATGTAAGCACGATTGAACGTATTCGCTTCAATGAAGACGACTTCGAACTTGATCGTCTTTCACTGGAACCCGACACCAACGACGAGGCTGCTGATGTTTCCGATGCCGACTCCGAAAAGAATGCCAGCTCTCCGTTTGTCAAGCTGGTTCCGGCTAAACAACGAAGCAAGACTGTCGCTATCGACCAGATCAGTGGCTTTTCAATTCAAATATCAGCTACCCCCGAGGAGCCATCCCAATCGCGTATTTCATCTTATGAGTCTTTCTCTGCCGACGCTAACCTCTATGTGCGAAAAGAGAAAAACCTCCATAAACTCCGCCTGGGTGTGTTCAAAACCCGCGCCGAGGCTGATGTGGTTCTCAAAAAAATAGTTGCACGCAAAGGAAATGAAAAGGCATTTGTCGTGGCTGAACGCGGAGCCGGTTCCGATCTGATTGTGAAAAAGACACCCCAGAAATCATCAGCCACCAGCCCCGCAGCAAGTTATTACGCCCTTCAGATTGCGACCTACAACGATGTCAAGGATATCAAGGCCAGAGAGTATGAAGACCTGCGCAGTATAAACGCCAACCTGTTCTCTTATACCAGTGATGGAGAAGTACTACTCTATCTGGGAGTGTGGCCGAGCCAGGAGGATGCAAAAAAGGCCCGCGCCGAGGTGCTCAAGCTCGACTATGAAGACGTGGCAGTTGTCAAGGTTGAATCGAATGACCCCGATATTCAGGAATTTATTCTTGCAGGTGTCAACGAAAAGTCTGTCAGCCCGGAGACGAAGCCAGGTTACAGTGCACCCGAGGTATCCAGGCCTTTCCTTGTTCGCGTAGCTTCTGTAGCCAATCCGGATCGATTCAACACAGAAGAACTCGAAAAATATGGCCAGATTGAAACACGTCCCTCGGAAAATAGCCCCGGAAAAACGCTGATTCTTGTCGGTCGCTTCTCTTCTACGGTAGAGGCAGCCCGTGTACGCAATAAAATAGTAGCGGAAACCCGCTACAAGGACTCCATAGTCATCAAAGATACCTCGATGGATTAACAGCTTTTATAGCCTGGTCAGGCAGCGATTTCAGGAGTTGGTTCGTTTATATACCAAATCCGGTCGCACACGAGCCTCCGGATCCAAAAAGCAGGTATTAAAAGTTGGTTTATACGAAAGGCATGTCTTCCGGCATGCCTTTCGTCATTATGGCCGGTCTTTGTTGTACCTTTGCGGCCTAAAATAATTCGCTTGCACACCTTTATTGTTAAAACCATGTCCGGCCTCGAGCCGGTACTCTCCGCTGAGTTGTCGGCAATTGGCGCCCAGGGTGTTCGGGAACTCAAAAGGGCTGTAGCCTTCGAGGGCGACACCCACATGATGTACCGCGCCAATTATGAACTGAGAACGGCGTTGCGCATACTCAAAAAACTCACCTCGTTCCCGGCTTTCAATGAAAGAAATTTGTACGGCGGAATCAGGGATATTGACTGGTCTCAGTACCTCGGTCCCGGCGATACACTGGCCATTGATGCCGTAACAAGCGGTACGGTATTCACGCACTCCCATTACGTCGCTCAACTTGTCAAGGATGCTATCGTAGATCAGTTCAGAGACAAGTATAACCGCCGGCCGACGGTCAATACCGTTGCCCCGACACTGCGGGTCAGTATTCATATTCAGGGAACAACCGTTATCGTGCTGCTCGATTCAAGCGGCGATTCGCTGCACCGCCGCAACTACCGGAAAGATACCGTAGAGGCTCCGATGAATGAAGTGCTCGCCGCCGGTATGATCCTTCATTCGGGCTGGGACGCCAATTCTGCCTTCGCCGACCCTATGTGCGGCTCCGGTACGATACCCATCGAAGCAGCCATGCTTGCCAAAAAGATACCACCCCAGTATTTCAGGGAAAAATTCGGCTTCTTCAGATGGCCCGACTTCGACACAGCCCTGTGGAATCAGATCAAATCAGGTGCCGATGCGCAAATATGCGATATTGACTTTCCCATACTCGCCTCCGATAAAGAACTCAGAGCCCGCAACTCCACGGTCGTAAATCTCATGGCCTCCGGCCTCGAACGCGTGGTTACTGTTGACAGGGTACCATTCGAAAAACTGTTGCCACCGGCCCCCTCCGGACTACTCATGATGAACCCTCCCTATGATGAAAGGCTCATGGTAGAAGATACCATCGCTTTTTATCAGGGTATCGCAGATCGCCTGAAACAATGCTGGACCGGATGGAACGCTTGGGTAATATCCTCCAACAGAGACGCGCTGAAGCACTTTGGCTTGCGCCCCTCCAGAAGGATAACACTGTTCAACGGAGCACTTGAATGTTCTTTCCAGCGCTTCGATTTGTACGAGGGGTCAAAAAACATCACTGAAACTGACTGATTTTTTTGAAAATATATCGTTTTGAGGACTATTCAGGAAAACTGGCACGAACTTTTCATTGGTTATTGTAACCTTTTGACAACAGTGTACCTCCCATTTTCAAAGCACTGCTAAGTGACAGAATATCAGATAATCCTCTACAAGCTCGTAGAAACGCGCTGGCATTACGTCAGGCTTGCTACACGAGCTGGTAAATGCCGGACAGAGTCAGGTGTGTGTGGCAGCCGCCCCACTCACTCCCTCTCTTCTCCCATCCCCCCGGATACCGACCCTCAGGCCTTCCTCCGCGAGAAAGCGACCTCATGGGGAAATCAGGGCTACGGTAAACCCAATCAGCAACAATTACAGGTAATGACGCTTCACTTCCAGATGAAACGCTGGACGGGCTATCCCGCGGGAGCACCCTGGTTCGATGACTGGAGAAGCGGATATCTTGATCCCGTACAACAACAGCTGGAAGAAACCTGTAACGGCATACCCAGAGGAAACGACCGATTCTCGGGTAACTACATGTATTATTACGTAGTGTTCAATACCGATGCAGCACTCGAAATGGTTGATCAGGTGGCCGCTGTTGCTTCGGTCAGGTTCCTGCTCGATGTACACATAGGCCGAAGGGAAAAGCAGGTACAAATTCCTATTGACCCGAATGTGCCCGAATATCTTCGAACGCTGTTCAGGGTAGTGGAAAAATCGGCGCGCACAATCGCCAGTGAGCTACCCGTCCTTTTTCAGGGCGACCCGCTGCAACCCGAACCCATCCCCGATTATACCGAAAGATTCAGGGTAACCGGCGAAGTGGCACAGTCGCTTCGCAAGGCGCTCGAAGAAAAATGGAACTTTACTTCCAACTTTTGGGATCCGCTTACTCCCGCTTCTCCCCGGGAGGTCGTCTTCCTCAACGGTATGGAAGAATCGCGAAAGGCCGCCGTGGTCGAACTCATCCGTTCTAAAGTGGCGCAACCCTTGTACCTGCTCGATTGCGAAGAAGGTCTTTTTGAAATATCACCGGAACAAATCTTCAGCAGCCCCCATGAAGGGATGGTTTTTGATTCCAGGTTCGACTGGGTGATTTATTTTTCACACCATTATACCATTACTTTCGGCGGGGATTGGCTCCTCGAGGCGGTAAAAGTACTGTATAAAGGGGAGGAGGAGCGCCTGAACAGCTGGTAGTTCAGGGAGTACACTCCTATATGATTTCTTCCATATCCTGCTCCGACGTATCCGGAGCCATTCTGCCTGCCGAGCCAAGCCGCACAGCATGCATCTGCACAAAAATCTGTACGGCTTCTTCCAGGAAACGCTCATCCACGAACTGATGTATCGCCTCAATGCTTGAGAAACGCTCATCATCTCCGAGTTTATACGTCTGTTCGTACCGCTCATTTTCCAGTTTCCTGTTTTCGACACATTTTTTTATAAAAAAATATAAGATATTGTATATCAGTTATTTGCGTCAAAAAACATGTTTGTTTTGGATGTCCCAGTGTCGAAAAAAGGAGATAGGTGGGCCGGTTAAATTGTTTTTCGCGCAGATGTCACGCAGATGTTTTGCGCAGATTTTACACAGAAAACTAGTAAATCTCATGGAAGCAAATGAAATTACTTATCTGATCAGAGGTGCCGCATTTCGGGTTCACACCGCACTAGGACCTGGCTTGCTGGAAAGTGTCTATGAAGCTGCTTTGAAATATGAATTGCAAAGAGACGAATTAAGGGTGCGAAATCAGGTTGGGATACCGATGATACCAGCGATTGTCAAACAAGCAACTCGGATTACTCATAAATTTCAATACAAACAGGCTGGAGGATAAAATCAGCATTAAACGCATTATAAACTCCTTCTCTTGAGTGCGATTCTGTGTAAAATCTGCGCAAAACTGAACAGCTGGTAGTTCAGAGAGCATACTCCTCTATATGATCTCTTCCATTTCCTGCCCTGGTGTATCCGGTGCCATCCTGCTTGCCGAGCCAAGCCGCGCAGCATGCATCTGCACAAAAATCTGTATGGCTTCTTCCAGGAAACGCTCATCCACGAACTGATGTATCGCCTCAATGCTTGAGAAGCGCTCATCATCTCCGAGTTTGTACGTCTGTTCGTACCGCTCATTTTCCAGTTTGACACTGACACGTCCGTCGTTTCTGAAAATGCTGATTAACAGGAACGGATGTGGAATATAGCCAATTAAACGCATGACAAATCAGTTTGATGCCGGCTCCACCTTCGGAGCAAGAAGTTTGTACAAAACAGGTGTCACAATTCTCGAGAGAAGTGTGCTGGAAATGAGGCCTCCGATCAAAACATAGGCCAGGGGCGAATATAAAGGGTTTTCCTCTACCGCAATCGGCAAAAGACCCCCAATGGCGGTGAGTGATGTGAGCAGAATAGGCACAAACCTTATTTCTCCAGCCTCCTGCACGGCTTCATCTATACTTCTGCCTTCCTGCCGGAGCTGATTGGTAAAGTCAACCAGCAGAATTGAATTCTTCACTTCGATGCCCATTAATGCTATAAGTCCCACCACTGCTGTAAATGAAAACGGATAACCGGCCAGCAACAGCATGGCTACCGCTCCGATAATTCCAAGCGGTATGACGGAAAGAACAATCAGTGTGCTTTTAAAAGTACCGAATTCGAGTATCAGTACTGCCATCAATCCGAAAATAGCCACTGTAATGATGGTTCCAATGCCCTTGAATGATCGCTCCGCACTTTCCTGCTCGCCGGCAATTTCTAACCGGCTCCCCCTGGGCAGATCAATTGTTTCCAGTTTTTTCCCTATTTCCCGATTTACCTCGGTAGCGTAGTACCCTGTTTTAACCAGCGCTTTCACGGCGGAGAACCGCTCCTTGTTGTAGTGTTGTATGAAATTGGGAGAGGGCCTGAATTCCAGTGATGCCACCTGGCTCAACGGATAGGCCGTTCCGAGTACGTTGCTCACGTATAACTGATCAAGCACCCCGAGATCGGGTGTGGTACCTGTTTTGCTCACGCCCACCACAATCGGAAATACATCTCCGTTGTCGGAAGAGGTCATTTTACCTATGTTGAACCCGGCAATGGCCAGCCTGATTGTTCTGTCAATATCGGCAACGGGTATGCCCAGTGCTCCGGCTTTTTCCTTGTTGATATTTACATATATATCTGTCTTAACAGCCGCGATGGGGTTATCCAGATAGATGGTGCCCTCTGTAGAGGCAATGATTTTTTCCACCTCAGCCGACAAATATCGAAGTGTATCCAGGTTTTCGGCATAAACCCTGATAGCTACCGGAGCTTCCAC
>JAJTFM010000070.1:12480-16272 GCA_021298575.1 Saprospiraceae bacterium
CCCTGATTACGTTATAGTAAACCCTTGGATTGCCTCGCCCGGTATTGCTGGAATACCAGGTGATACGCGCCTTTCCTCCGCTGTAAACGGATTCCGGCTCCACAGAGTCGGGCATGGCCGCGAGAGACCTGAATTCCGGATCCACATATTCCTTCAAAACGGAGTCAACCAGGCCAACCACCCGGTCGGTATGTGCCATATTGCTTCCGGGAGCTGTCTCTACATCAATATAGAACATCGGTCGCTCGGAAGCCGGGAACAGCGTGAAAGCAGACGTAAGGGCCATCAGGACGCTGCCCGCAAATATCAGCACAGATATCAGCACGGTAGTCCAGGGGCGGTCGAGGGCCAGATGAAGCACGCGCGCGTACGTACCCGAGATGACCCATTTCAACCCCCGCAAAAAGATATTACCCCGCGGGTCGTGCCGGTTTGCCAGCAGCCGGCTGCTCAGAAAAGGTACGATGGTGAGCGAAACAAACAGGGAGGCGAGTACGGTGAGTACAACCGCCATGGGCAATGACCTGATGAAGTCGCCCGAAGCTTCGGGCATGAACACAAGTGGCAAAAACGCCAGTACCAGAGTAGCTGTACACCCGATTACAGCCAGCCCTATCTGCCTTGTAGCAAGAATGGCTGCTTCTTTCCGGGAGTAACCCTCCCTGAGCCAACGTTCGATGTTTTCCACCACCACAATACTGTCGTCCACCAGTATACCCAGTGCGATGATGAACCCCACGATAGACAACTGGTTCAGCGAGTAACCCAGCGCATCGAGGGCAAAAAGTCCCATGGCAATACTCAGCGGAATGGATATCATCACCACCAGCGATGCCCTCCAGCCGAGCGGCAGCAGGGTCAGCAGTACCAGCAGGATGGCCAGTCCGAAATCGCGGGCAAAGCGCAGCAGCCGCTTGCTCACCGAGTCGTTCTGGTCGAAAACTTTCCGGTATTCCATGCTCGCCGGCAGTGAAACTTTCCAGTTGGCTACCACTTTTTCCACTGAAGCGCCTACCGAGAAGATGTTCTGTTCGTCTTTCATCCGCGCTGTAATCCATACACAGCGGACGCCATTCACCCGGGCCAGATGCGTAATATTCTCGTAGGCCCAGTCAACCGTTGCTACATCCTTCAAATACAGAATTTTGCCGCCATTCCCTGTGATAACCGTATTTCTGATTTGGTCAATATTTTCATAGTCGCCGCTGGTTTCGACGAAGAATTTTCTGGTGCCTATATCAACCGAGCCACCGGGAATACTCACATTTTCACTCTGAATAGCACCGAGCACCCTCGATACCGGGAGATTTTCAGCAGCCATCCGGGGCAGATTCAGGGCAACCCTGACTTCTCTGTACGGGGTAGCCAGTACATCGGCTCCCTTGATTCCGTCCAGTTTCTCCAGCGCCTCTTCCAGTCGCTCAGCCTCTCTGCGCAAATCGGCCCACGACGCATTTTCACTGATGAGTGCACCCTGGAGGATAGCTACATCCGACGACGAGAACTTTCGTATCTCAATCCGGTAAATATCCTGGGGCAGCTCTTGCCTGATGGCATTTACCTCCCTGATAATTTCTTCATATTTCCGGTCCGGATCCTGTCCGTGTATGAACTCTATGGTGAGCAGCATGAATCCGTTCGATGCGACAGATCGCATGCGGTCAATGTTCTCCAGTGCACCCAGCCTGGCTTCCAGCGGATCGGCTATCTTCTTCTCTATTTCCGCAGGACCTGCGCCCGGATAAACAACGGCTACCGTGAAACCGGGGGGGGTGAATTTCGGATCTTCCGCTCTGGGCATGCGGAGCAGCGAACCTGCCCCCAGTGCCATGACGAAACAGAATACAATAAAGGTGAACTGACTGTTTTTTACAGAAAACTCGGCTATTTTCATGGACAAATCGTGAATTTAATGTGGGAACACGTTGCCCACCATCTGAAGACTGTGAAAGAATGCCGCCCGGTTGATTGTCAGACCAGCGCTCACCGAGTCGAAATAACCAATCAGGTTCTCTGTGGCCATATTGCCTGTGAGTTCATCTCTGGCCATCGGACAGCCCCCCAAACCATTCAGGGCACCGTCGAAACGCCGGCAACCGCTGTGCCACGCCGCCTCAATTTTTTCCTTCCAGGTGGCCGGTTGGGTGTGCAGGTGTGCTCCGAATTCTATTTCGGGATATGCGGGAATCAGACTGGAAAAGAGATAGGAAATATTGTCGGGGTTGGAGCATCCTATGGTGTCGGAGAGTGAAAAAATACTAATACCCAGCGGGATAAGTTCATTCACCCATTTTTGTACTATTTCCACGTTCCAGGGGTCCATTGAAATATAAATGACGAGCTTTTTGCCGTGCCTGACACACAACTCCTGTATGGCCATCGTCCGCTCGAGGCTTTCCGGGATGGTCGCATTGGTGTTGCGCAACTGAAAGGTTTCACTGATGCTGAAAGGGTAGCCCAGATACTGTATTTCAGGATACTGGCACGCATCCTCAGCCCCTCTTTCATTGGCTATTATGGCCAGTAATGCTGTTTTGGTGACCGACAGATCAAGCATGCCGATTACTTCTGCGGTATCGCGCATCTGCGGGATTGCCTTGGGGCTTACAAAAGAACCGAAGTCGAGGGTGTCGAAACCTACCTGAAGCAGCTGGTTCATATATGCTGCCTTTTTCTCCGTTTCAATAAACTGGTGT
The DNA here is from genome assembly GCA_021298575.1 of Saprospiraceae bacterium. Taxonomy (GTDB): domain Bacteria; phylum Bacteroidota; class Bacteroidia; order Chitinophagales; family Saprospiraceae; genus M3007. The sequence continues at coordinate 15,177 of JAJTFM010000070.1, forward strand.
ACCCCCTGCATGGCATCACGAGGGCACTCTACGAGCTTGACAGTATGGCTGACGGAGTTGTTGTCCACTTGCCGGAAATTAATTTCTCCTTATAACGCTGCAGAGGCCCGAAAGTTGGCAATTATCATGAACTTTACATGGAGGCGACAAATCGAGCGAACCGGTCCAGATCCGCAACGGAAGTGGCTATGCCTGCCGACACCCGGGTTGCGCCGCGCATGATACCCAGTGATGCCATCATATCTCTGTAGTTGCCTTTGTCGCGGCTGGAGAAGTACTTCGATAGCTCCGGGCCAGTGATACAGTTGTTCACCTCATCTATTCCCGGATTACAGAAGCAGCCCGAACGTATGGAAATACGGGCTTCATTGGCCAGTTGCTCCACCTCTTCAAACGGAATTCGCTCGCCCGCGGGCGTGAGGAAGTTCATAATCAGCGTTCCACCTATATTTTGGCGGTCTTCCGGACCGAAGATACGCACCCTGGGCGCCCCGTTCGGGTGTCGGAGTTGGCACAGCTCGCGGTACAGATAGTTGATAAGCGCCGAAACTCGCTCTGAAATCTGCTCTATTCCAACGGATTCAATGAACTCAAGTCCGGTTTTAACCGCCGGAATATCCAGATAATTCACAGTGCCGTCTTCAAACCGCTCGTGGTTGCTGGTCAGGAAAAAGGCGGGTGTAGCCACAGATGCCAGTGTAACTGTTCCTCCCGCAAACCATGGCTTCTTCAGTTTGTCGAATTTGCTCTTTTTCACCAGCAGACAGCCTATACCTGTTGGATAGCCAAAAATCTTGTAAAAGGATACCGAAACGAAATCCGGTTTATGTTCCTGCAGATCGAGGCGGGAGGTGGGTACATAGGCTGCTGCATCGAGCAGTACATCCCAGCCTCGTTCAGATGCTTTTCTGATCCAGCCCAGATCGTGTTTTACCCCCGACACATTTGACTGAGCCGGAAAGGCAAAGAGTTTGTCATGCGCATCGGAACGTGCTGAAAGCAGCTCTTCCAGCCGTTCGCCGTCTATTCGCAGATCTTCGTAGTGGATAGGGCAGTATTCGTAGTGCCCTCCCTTGTGCAGGCAGAACTCGCGGAT
>JAJTFM010000070.1:16327-26182 GCA_021298575.1 Saprospiraceae bacterium
ACGGAGTTATGGTTGTCTGCGAGTGCCAGATAAGAGCTGTTCTCATTGAACGGATAACATTCACCTACAATTTTCAGTGCACCGGTGGCATTCTGTGTGAAGATACAGTAGTAGTCATCTGCATTGAAAAACTCGAGAACTTTTCTCCGGGTAGCTTCCACTTTTTCTGTGGAGCGTTGCGACGACGGGTTGGTGGAGTGTGGATTGCCCAGTATTTCATTGCAGAGCATGTTGTGGTGCATCATGATCTGGCTCTGCGGGTACAGGTTTCCCCCGGTATAATCCAGATAAACCTGATCATTCTGGTCTATCCGGCTGAATTCTGACCGGCGGAGTGCATGGAAGAGCGCTTCATGGGGGAGGGTATTGGTCAGGTGTGTCATGATCGTGCGTTCAGGGTAAAACGGCTATACATTTCAGCTCTATGGCAATCGGGGTGGGCAGGCTGTCGATACCCACCGTAGTGCGACAGGGCGGATTTTCACTGAAATATTGCGCCCAGATCCGGTTATAGGTGGTGAAATCGCGCTCCATGTTGGTCAGGAAAACGGTGACATCCACCAGGTCTTCCCATTTTGCACCGCTGGCCTCGAGCACAGCGCGTACATTTTTGAATACAGAATGTACCTGCGCCTCGAAATCAAATTCAATGAAGTTTCCGGCAGGGGAGCGCTTCAGACCTGGAATACCGTCATCCCCGGGGTTTCTCGGACCTATTCCGGACAGGAACAAGAGGTTTCCCACGCGTCGCGCGTGCGGGTAGAGGCCAACAGGCTTGGGGGCGGTGGTGGTGTTTACAACGTCAGACATGTATATTCGGGTTAAGACAGATACAAAGGTATGAAAATAATGATATGAAACAAAAAGCCCCTGCCGGAGGGGCAAGGGCTTTTTGTTTCATATTGCCGGTAAGATTACTTTTTCCAGGGCATCTCCAGCACGCGCTGAGCGGCGAGTTCTCCGATTCGGAGACCTTCGTCGCAGTCCATGCGGAAGTGCACGCCCAGCGGAATACGCGAGTAGGCATCTTCAGCACCCAGATCGCGGAAAGAGGCGAAAGAGCGAGGTGTTCCGATGAACTCGGTGCGCGTGATGTGGCACAGGTCAGTGAAAGTGTATGTGCCGGGGTGTTCGTCGTTAAACTCGAACATGGCAGACAGGATCTTAGCGCCGGCACCGCCAAAGCCGGAGTGGCCGGAGGGATATGCCGGGAAAGAAGGAGTGAAGCCCTGCGGACCGCCATAAGGGTTGTTGAGAATGGTTGTCCAGTTGGCTGCTTCAGGCGACTGGTTCTTGATCACTCGGCGGATGTAGTCAACAGGACGCTCCACATTGTAGAAGTACTTGGAATTCCAGATAGCCACGCCGTTATCACTGATGGCCATGCCCATTTTGGCATACGCTTCAGCACACTCAGCCAGATCAAGGTTTTCTTTATCAACTACCTGATTCAGAATGGCAACCAGGCGGGAGGGTGGAGAGAAAGTCACGTCGAGCATGTCGTCGCTCCAGAACTCACCTATCCAGCGACCCTCGAAGGCACCCGGACCACCGTTTTTGACATTCTGTACGGTGTTGAATACCTCCAGACCCTGTGTGTAAAAGAGAGAGCTGGGGTTTTCACTGTAGGGTATCGGCGGACGGGCCAGGATGTCCTCGTCGCGCATGGCAAAGCGGCGCACCTTGCCCCAGTACGGGAACATGGCTTTGCCGTAATCCGGGAAAGTAGGCTGCCAGTTACCCGGCGCAGCCGGCGGGTTGTAGGAAACCGGACGGGCATCAAGAAACGCGTTGTGTCCCTGTGCGTCAAGCGTTTCCCAGGCATAGAAAGCGGCAGCTACCTGACGGCCATACTCTTCAGACCGTGTGAGCACTTCGTCGGAAGTATTGGCAGCCATCTGGTTGTGCAGCTTGATGAAAGTCTTGTCAATAAGGCTGAACTGCTGCGGGTGCGAATTTTCCATGTGGAAAAAGAAACGCTCCATCAGATAATAATAGGATGCATTGACTACTGCAGCCCAGTTGTACTCAAGTTGTGGATCGGGGCGTGGTACCTGCAGTTCGGGGTATAAAGAAGCGAGCGAGTTGTTCTCAGGTACAGCAGTAATAACTGCCTCATAAGCACTTAAACCCAGATAGGCGAGAGCCCTCGGCGCAGGCCCGGGGCGATAGCCCGGTGCATAGCGCTCAATTTCAAGAAACGTGTTGTTCCAGTCGAGATAAACAGTTTTATCAAACTGGTGAGCATTGGCATAAGGCTGGTCAACTTCTACCTTGACATCACTGCAGGAGTAAACAAACATCACTCCACCCAGCATCAGCACAGTCCAGAAAAACTTGATGTGTTGAAAGATTTTCATGAAACAGGAAATTAAATAGGCAATCACGATTTAAACCAATCCCGCAAAGAGAAAAATCCCCTGTACGAGACTTGAAACTGACTGCAATCTAATCGTTCACTAATGAGTGCCGGGGTGAGTTGTGTGTTATCAGGGTATATTTTTGTCAAAAAATTGATTTTTAATAACTTTCTAAGATTGATATGTATAGCACTTCGTTTCTTTGCACTCGAAAAGTCGTTTTCTGGATAAAACCCGTTTTTTCTCATGAAATTTTTTCTACGTATCGCAGCCTCCATACTGGGGCTCGTTTTCATCTCCATGTTTTCTCAGTCGTGCAGCGACCTGAGCACCAAGGTTTCATCAAGCCGCGAGGTAAAAGAGTACAGCCATAACGTCATGTCCTCCTGGAACGATATGTTCCTGCAGATTGAGCGTTATGCAGCAGGTTACAGACCGGGCCCTGCTCCCCGCGCCATTGCCTATATAGGTATAGCTGCCTATGAAGGATGTATCAACGGAATGCCCGATTTCAACTCGCTGGAAGCTTTCTTTCCCGGACTCAATGTCCCGCATGCGGACAAAGATGTCGAGTACCACTGGCCCAGTGTGGTAAACGCCTCTACGGCACTCCTGATGCGCAATTTCTTCCCGACGGCCGCTCCCGACAGGCTGGCTGCTATCAATGCACTGGAAGCATTCAATCGTGAGCAGGCAGCCAACGAAGCCAGTCCCGAGGTTATCGAACGCTCGATTGCCCACGGTATTGCTGTAGCCACTGCCGTATGGAACTACTCCAAAACGGATCCTGTCGGTCACGACCACTACCTCAACCCTTTCCAGAACTACAACTGGGAAGATCACTACAATAAGGATGGCGACTGGAAGCCCACCTTCCCGGGCCCCGGCAAGCCTATGGGTGGTGTATGGGGTGGTGCCCGCACTTTCTCTATCGGCCCCTCCGACCTCCTCTGCCGTCCGCCGGTAGCGTACAGTGCCAATCCTACTTCAGAGCTGTATGCTCAGTCTATTGAGGTTTACGCCCAAAATACCCCTACGCTCTCTTATGAAGACGAATGGATTGGTGAATTCTGGAGCGATGACCTGCTGAACCTGACCTTCAGCCCCGGTCCGCGCTGGCTGGCTATCGGAAATCAGGTGCTCGATCTCGAGGACAGCAACCTGGAAACGGCTATCTACATGACTGCCAAGGTAGGTATCGCTCTGAATGATTCTGCTGTTGCCTGCTGGGAATCCAAGTTCCACTACAATGTGGAGCGCCCGCAATCCTACATCAACCGCGTAATTGACCCCAGCTGGAAGCCGGCACTCTACAACCCGCTCACGGGCGAAGAAGGTGTAACGCCTTCTTTCCCTGCTTATCCGTCTGGCCACTCTACCATGGGTGCAGCCGGCGCTGAAGCACTTGCAAGCATCTTCGGTTACAGTTATGCCATGACCGATCGCTGCCACGAAAATCGCGTGGAATTCGCAGGTATCCCGCGTGCATTCGGCAGTTTCTATGAAATGGCATACGAAAATGCCATCTCCCGTATTCCGCTGGGTGTACACTACCGCATGGACTGCGAAGAAGGCGTTCGCTTTGGAACTGTGATCGGAAGAAAGACAAACGAACTGCCCTGGAAGAAATAGTATGGCAAAAATGGTGAATCTGCGGATACTCGCATTCGCCTTTCTTTGCGCCTGTTCAGCCGGTAATACGGAAACTGAACAAACAGAAACGTATCCGTCGGGAATAGTATCCCGGCGGATACGTCTTGTAAATGGCATGAAGGAAGGGCTTATGACCGATTACTATCCGACCGGTCAGCGGATGACCGAACGCATGTTCCATCTCGACAAACAACACGGCAAAACCCTGGTGTATTACCCTTCAGGTGCTGTCAAGGAAGTTCAGTACTACGATCTGGGACTGCAATGCAACGGCGATACGGTCTGGTATGAAAACGGTACCATTCAGTTCGCTGTACAGTTCAGGAACAATCTGAAAGACGGCTACATGAGAAAGTGGAATACCGGCGGCAAACTGATTTTTGAGGCCCGGTATGTAAACGACTCGCTGGCTGAAGTAAACGGCCGGATGCTTGAGTAAATGATACGAATTATCCGAAGTCTCAATTTTAATCAATTCCTAAGTACCCCGAATTGATGTCTCTTTGTAAAAAATGGCACTTTTGCGCCCAATTTTGAAAAAAAGAGTTTTAATGAGTATAAAAATAATCCCTTACCTGCTCCTTCTGGCAGCACTGCTTCCTGTGCGCGCGCATGCGCAGGCTCCTGACTCGGTCATGTCTGCTACGCTTCGGGAATTTACTGTCGCCCGACAGCGCGAAACGCGTTTCAATCTGCAACCAGTAGCCAACGGCTTTATATGGTCGGGCAAGAAAAATGAGGTTATCAGTGTACAGAACCTTGATGCCGCCATCGCTGAAAAAGTACCCCGTCAGGTTTTCAGCAAAATCCCGGGCGTCTTTGTGTATGACATGGACGGAGCCGGGAATCAGACCAATATCAGTACACGCGGTCTCGACCCGCACCGCGGATGGGAATACAACATACGTGTAAACGGAATAATCAGCAACTCTGACATATATGGCTACCCGGCCAGTCATTTCAGTCTGCCCTTCGAAGCGGTGGCCAGAATAGAAATGGTACGGGGAACCGGTGCGCTGCAGTATGGTGCCCAGTTCGGGGGAATGCTGAACTATGTAATGAAGGGCCCCGATACCACCAGGGTTGTTTCCTGGGAAACAGTCAACTCCGTCGGCTCTTACGGACTGATGAGTACATACCATGCTGTGGGTGGTGCCAAAGGGAAGCTGTCTTATCAGGCGTGGTACAGCAGACGGGTATCTGCCGGCTATCGCCGTAACAGTGAGTCCCAACTACTTTAACCCGGAAATATGGCTCCCGTCGGCAGTGGCATCGTGGCATATTTCCGAAAGAACCCTGCTGAAGTGTACGCTCTCGGGTGTCAGGGGCGATCGCAGAAGTGTTCTGTTCGACCGGGTGGCCAATATTCCCGATACCATCAATACTTCAACCCTTCAGTACAACCGCCGGCAGGTGGATATAGACGCGTTCAACAGCAATACAGGTGAACTCAGGCTTCTGCATGCGTATAATACAGGTGTACATACGCACCATCTGTCCGTAGCAGTGCAGGGTTTTTACAATGATCTGAACAGGCGGCAACAGGGCAGGGGCACTACCGGTTCCGATGCCGATTTCAGTATTGATCCGCAGTTCGGATGGGGGCGCGATCTGCACCTTCGCACCAGAAATATTTCTCTTTCAGTGGAGAACAGGTTTGTACTGGGCAAGTTTTCAGTCACCCCCGGCTTCAGATATGAGTACGGAAGTTCCGATTTGTCGGGTACCACCACTTATTACAATCCGGATGAACTTCCCAATCGGATAAACCGCAGCTTTCCGCTGCTCGGACTGAACGGCGAGTGGCAACCCGACAAGCGTCACACTGTGTACGGAGGATTTTCCCAGGCGTATCGTCCGGTATTGTTCAAAGATATCATCCCTGCCACGATTTACGAACGGTCTGATAAAAATCTCGAAGACTCATACGGGTACAACCTCGATCTGGGCTGGAGAGGAAGTGCCGGGCTGCTCAGGTGGGACCTGACGGTGTTTCGCCTGCAGTACAACAACCGCCCGGGCAGCGTAGCGAGGTACGAATCGGCGCTCGATACGTTCGTGCTTTTCCGCACCAATATAGGCGACTCGCGCACGCACGGGGCAGAAATATTTACAGAATACCAGTTCTATACGGGTCAGCGGCTCAGCTTAACTGTTTTTACCTCTACGGCGCTCTTCAACGCCCGGTATCTCGGCGACTCACTCCGCCTGAACGCCAGGGAAAACCGCAGTATCGCTGGCAACAGGGTGGAAAGCGTACCCGATCTGATTGCCAGAAACGGGCTCACCGTCAGATACCGCGGTATCAGCTGCTCGGTATTATACAGCTATACGGGAGCTACCTTCGCCGACCCTTTCAACACAGAAACTCCTTCGGCGACAGCAGCGGTGGGAAAGGTTCCTTCTTACGGACTTGCTGACATGAATGTGACCTGGCGGTTTAACCACATCACAGCCAGACTGGGTATCAGCAATCTGTTCAACCGGCAGTACTTCACAAAACGGCCCCAGCTGTACCCCGGTCCGGGAGTCTGGCCTTCCGACGGGAGGAGCTTTACGTTATCTGCCGGGATTATATTGTGATGTCAGGCGTTTGCCAGATTAGTACAGTTGCTTGTCGCGTTTTAACATTTTTTTATTAAAAATCAGGAACTAATAAAATTTTGGCATCGTTTTGGTATATGTAAGTGACCAAACCGATTCAAATTCGTTCTATGAACAGTCCATCCTATTCATCCGACCGCGGCCACCGCAACCATGCGCTGGTGCTCGCTGTCATTCTTCATCTGTCGCTCGGCCTGCTGCTTTACATGCACGCGGGCGAGAACAAATCAGCCAGCCAACAGACTACGGCAAAGAAAACAGAGCAATCTGCCGCCAAATCCGGTGAAAATACTCTGTTGATGCCCTGACGCCCTGTATAACCTGCCAATCAGATGAGTAAAAGCCATTTCCACTTCAGGAGATGGCTTTTGTTTTTTACTCCCTGATGATTTCAAACGAGAAGCCTGCCGATGCGTAGTGCTCCAGCACGCGGGGGAGCGCGAAAAGCAGGTTTTTTCTGGCTTTCAGGCTGTCGTGCATTACGATAATCGAGCCAGGGCCAGCATTTTCTGTAATATTCGACAAGCATTTTTCCGGTGAGATATCCGGACTGTAGTCCCCGCTAAGTACATCCCACATCACAATTTTGTAATTCCGGCGCAGCACAGAGGCCTGCGACCGACTCATTCGTCCGTAAGGCGGGCGAAACAACCGGGAGGGCAGTACCTCCCTGCATCGCTCCACGTCGTTGAGATAATCCGTATCGGGAGTCTTCCAGCCGTTCAGGTGATGGTATGTATGGTTGCCCACTGCGTGTCCGTTATCGGTCAGCTGCCTGAAAATATCGGGATGTTTGTGTACGTTATCTCCCACGCAGAAGAAAGTAGCCTTTGCACCGTAATTGCGAAGTATCTCCAGTACCTGTGGAGTTACCTCGGGGATGGGGCCGTCGTCAAAAGTCAGGTATATAGTCCGTTTGTCAGTCGGGCCTTTCCAGAGATATTGTGGCATCAGAAGCCTCAGAACAGCGGGTGTTTTGGCTAAAAACATCGAAAAACTGAATAAAAAACAAAACTTGCGTGCAAAGCAAGTCAAATTTGGGGATAAATGAGCTACTTTTGTCCCAAATATGACACCGAGACTAAGATTCGCTCCATCACCGACCGGAGCTCTGCACATTGGCGGAGTTCGCACCGCACTTTACAACTACCTGTTTGCCAGGAAGCACAACGGTGTTTTCCTGCTCAGAATAGAAGACACTGACCAGGGCAGATACGTCCCCGGCGCCGAAGATTATATCATTGAAAGCCTGAAATGGGCGGGCATTGTGCCCGACGAGGGTGTTGGATTCGGCGGCGATGACGGTCCGTACAGGCAAAGCGACAGAAAGGAAATATATTACCGTTACGCCCATGAACTGGTAGAACGCGGTAACGCATACTATGCCTTCGATACCCCTGATGAACTGGAACAGCGCAGGCAGGCCGAAGACAACTTTACCTGCAACCACCTGACCCGCGGAACGCTGAACAACAGCCTCACGCTCGGGATGGAAGATGCCCGTGCGTGGATAGACGAGGGCCGTCCCTATGTAGTCAGGCTGAAAGTGGAGCCCGGCCGAGAAATCAAAATAAACGATCTGGTGAGAGGGGAGGTTACCTTCCAGAGTGGCGAGCTCGACGACAAGGTGCTGCTCAAGGCCGACGGTATGCCGACCTATCACCTCGCCAATGTCGTTGACGACCACCTCATGCGTATCACGCACGTCATACGCGGGGAGGAGTGGTTGCCCAGCACCGCCCACCACGTATTGCTGTACGAGGGCTTTGGCTGGACCGACACCATGCCGGTTTTCTCCCACCTTCCGCTCATTCTGAAGCCGGTGGGCAGTGGCAAGCTTAGCAAACGCGACGGCGCCAAATTCGGCATGCCGGTATTCCCGCTCAGTTGGAAGGGTGAAACGCCCGAAGAAAGTTTCGAAGGGTTCAGGGAGGCCGGTTTCCTGCCCGAGGCCATGATCAACTTTCTGGCACTGTTGGGATGGCACCCTAGCGGCGACCGCGAAATGTTCACGCTGGACGAACTCATTTCCGAGTTTTCCATTGAACATATCGGCAAAAGCGGTGCCCGTTTCGATTTTGAAAAAGCCAAATGGTTCAACCAGAAATACATACAGTCGCTGCCTGCAGACGTACTGGCCTCATTGATTCAACCCTGTGCAGCGGAGAAAGGCTATAATACCGAGAGGACTTATCTGGAGCTGGTAGTGTCGCTTATGAGGGAGCGAGTCACGTTTATACCCGACTTTGTGGAAGCAGGATATTACTTCTTTGAACCGGTGAAAAGTTACGATCAGGAAACAATCAGTAAAAAGTGGAATGAAAACCTGATTCCGTTCTTTCACGGGCTAATGGATTTTTTCACTAATTTTGAGGCTTTCGAGGTGACTTCCCTGGAGGAGCAGGTAAAGGGACTGATACAAGCAGCCGGATTCAAACCCGGCGATATCCTTCCCCTCCTCCGGATTGCCTTCGTCGGAACCATGAAGGGGCCGGCTGTATTTGATACTGTTGTGGCGTTGGGAAGAGAAGAGTCGGTATCGCGGATACGGCGTTTTCTTGAACATGTTTCTTCGTAAATTAAAATATAAACCCGTGACCTATGGAAAAGCAAGTGTCAAAAAATCAGGAACAGAGCAATCCAGGAAGTAAATTGGATGCAAAAGTTGACGAGTTCGGCAGAATCATTCTGACCGAATCTGAAGAAGAGCTCAGAGCGCGTATTGATAATCTTCAGAATACTGAAACTGCCGATTCAGAAGAATAATCTGTTTTGATTTAATCCCGTTTATCGAAAATACCGGTCATTCCTCCCGTAACCCGGAATTGCGACAAGTCCAGATATGACAAACCGCCTCTGCAAGTCGTTGCGGAAAATATCCCTGATGTTGTGGCTAAGCCTCGGTATCCTCAGCGTCCGGGATGTTTGTGCCCAGCCAGGTTTTTTCACTTTCATGTATAACGGCCCCGATACGGTTGCCGTAGGGCCGGAGTGTACACTTTCCCTGGAAAGCGCCATCACTCCGGAGCCCGTGGTCACCACCACCAACGGAACAGTTACAGTTTCGGCCTTCAATGCAGTGTTGTCGGGTTTCCCCATTACCGAAACGTTTGCCGCCGGCGAAACAGCCCATATTTTCTGGCACGTGGAGAACAGCGCCGGACAGCAGCACGACTTCGAGTTTTTCATCTCTTTCGCCGACCGGACTGCCCCTGTCTTTGATCTCACAGGTATTCCG
>JAJTFM010000071.1 GCA_021298575.1 Saprospiraceae bacterium
AACAGGACGATTTTATGGAAAACCCGCCGCCAAAGTACTTCCGCCTGTCGCCGGGCGGTATGGTACGCCTGAAATCGGCCTTCATCATCCGCTGTGATGAAGCCGTGAAGGATGCCGATGGAAAGATTACAGAACTGCGCTGCACCTACATACCCGAGAGCCGTTCGGGTCAGGATACCTCCGGACTGAAAGTACAGGGTGTAATACACTGGCTGTCGGCAGAACACGCCAAAACCGCAGAGGTACGCCTGTACGACCGCCTTTTCAGGGTGGAAGACCCCGCAGCCGAGGAAGATTTCAAGTCCACCATCAACCCGGACTCGCTGGAAGTAATTCAGAAAGCTTATGTGGAACCCGCACTGATGGAAGCTGGACTGGGCGACCGATTCCAGTTTACCCGACTGGGCTATTTCTGTGTTGATCCGGATTCAAATGGAACCGGTATGGTGTTCAACCGGACTGTAACGCTCAAGGACACCTGGGCAAAAGAACAAAAAAAGTAACCCCGGATATCAAACCATGAAAAAAATACTTGTCGCCAACAGGGGTGAAATAGCCCTTCGAGTTATGAAAACGGCCCGCCGTATGGGTATTTCCACGGTAGCAGTCTATTCTGAAGCCGACCGCAACTCGCCGCATACCCGCTATGCCGACGAAGCAATTTGTCTCGGACCTGCACCTTCTTCGCAGAGTTATCTGAGAGGAGACCTGATCATTGAAGAGGCCCTCCGCCTCGGCGTTGACGGCATACACCCGGGTTATGGGTTTCTGAGTGAGAATGCAGGTTTTGCACGGGCTGTGGAAGCTGCCGGGATTACTTTCATCGGTCCAAGTCCCGAAAGTATAGAGGTGATGGGCAGCAAGCTCGCTGCCAAGGAGGCCGCAAAGAAGTTCGATGTACCAATGGTCCCGGGCATTGAGCAGGCTATCACCGATGTGAATATGGCCATTGAAATAGGCCGCAGGGTGGGCTATCCGATCCTGATAAAAGCTTCGGCAGGCGGTGGTGGCAAGGGTATGCGTATTGTGGAGCGCGAGGAAGACACCCGCGAACAGATGGAACGAGCTATTTCCGAGGCCGTCTCAGCCTTTGGCGACGGATCCGTATTCATAGAGAAGTATGTCAACGGTCCGAGGCATATCGAGATACAGGTCATGGGCGATCAGGACGGCAATATTGTTTACCTGTTTGAGCGCGAATGCAGCATACAGCGTCGTCACCAGAAGGTGGTGGAAGAAGCCCCGTCGGCTATCCTCACGCCGGAACTGCGCAAGGCTATGGGAGAAGCTGCCGTACGCGTGGCACAGTCGTGCGACTATAAAGGTGCAGGAACCGTTGAGTTTCTCATTGATTCCGACAGAAACTTCTATTTCCTTGAAATGAATACCCGCCTTCAGGTGGAGCATCCGGTTACAGAAATGATCACCGGGCTCGATCTCGTTGAATGGCAAATCAGGGTGGCCAGGGGCGAACAACTCGGGTTCTCGCAGGCCGACCTGAAAATAAACGGGCACGCACTCGAGTTGCGCGTGTACGCAGAAGACCCGCTTAACAACTTCCTGCCCAGTGTGGGCAAACTGGAGCGCTACCGAATACCTTCCGGTGAGGGAATACGGGTAGACGGAGGCTTCGAAGAAGGTATGGACGTGCCTGTATATTACGATCCCATGCTGGCCAAACTCGTGGTACACGGAGCCAACCGGACAGAGGCAATCCGGAAAATGAAGGATGCAATAAAACAGTACGAAGTGAAAGGAGTTGCCACTACCCTGCCATTCGGATTGTTTGTGATGGATCACGAAGCATTTTTAAGTGCCGATTTCGACACGCACTTTGTGAACCAGTACTACACACCGGCAAAACTGATTGAAATGGATAGGGAAAATGCTGAAGTAGCCGCGGTACTGGCGCTAAGGCAGTATCTGAAAAACAAGCGCAGACTGAAAGTGCCGCAAACAGCCGGGTAAGAAAACGGCGGGACAACAGATGTCGCCCCGCCGTAGTCATTGCTTCGCTGATACAGTGTTACTTTTGACTGGCTCGCGCCTCTTTTACGGTCAACACTTCCTGGCGAAGATCCTGTGCAAGCTTTTTGATGTCCTGCATGGCTTTGCGTACACGGCCGCCCGCAGCATTGTTTCCATCGTTGAACTTGCGAACATCAGATTCGACTTCCGCGATCTTCTGTTTGATTTCGTCAAAAATTTTGTTCATAATTGTATTTGATTTTGCGTTGAATATGCTGTAAAAGTAATCCCGTTTTTCAAATTTGCAGCATATTATTAATAAAAAGTGAATTTTTTCATGAAAAAAGAATCCCGGATACTCGTCGCCGGTCACCGTGGAATGGTGGGATCAGCTATCGCAAGAGCCTTGCAGAATACAGGATATACCAACCTTATTCTGGCTGGAAAAAACGCGCTTGACCTTCGCAATCAATTGGAAGTCAATGAGTTTTTCAGAAAAGAAAAACCTGATATAATTTTCCTTGCGGCCGCGCGCGTAGGGGGAATTTACGCCAATAATACTTATCGAGCCGAGTTCATTTACGACAACCTGATGATTGAGGCTAACGTTATCAATGCGGCACATATATATGGTGTGGAAAAGCTGCTATTCCTCGGTTCTTCGTGCATTTACCCCAAAATGGCACCACAGCCAATGAGGGAGGATGCCCTTCTTACAGGGGAACTTGAACCAACGAACGAACCTTATGCGATTGCCAAAATAGCCGGCATCAAGATGTGCGATGCCTACCGGCATCAATACGGTTGCAATTTCATCAGCGTGATGCCCACCAATCTGTATGGTCCGAATGACAACTACCACCCGGAGAACAGCCACGTACTGCCGGCACTCATCAGGCGGTTTCACGAGGCAAAACGAGACGGGCTCGGCGAAGTGACGATCTGGGGTACTGGTACTCCCCGCAGGGAATTCCTGCATGTGGATGACCTGGCTGATGCCTGCCTGTTTCTGATGGATGCCTTCAATGAACCCGGGTTTGTAAATATAGGTACAGGAACCGATTTGTCTATCCAGGAACTGGCACAGATGATAGCCCGGATTGTGGGATTTGAAGGAACAATCACCAACGACCTGTCAAAGCCCGACGGCACACCGCGCAAACTCCTCGATGTGGGCAAACTCGGCGCCATGGGCTGGAATGCCCGGATCGGTCTGGAGGCCGGAATCAGGGCGGTTTACGAAGAAGTACGCGATAAACTCTGAGTTAAGAGATGATTGTAATGACTTAACTGTATTTTTGCAGTCAAGTTGATACATTACATGAACGCAAAACACACCTACGTGGCCATCATGGCCGGGGGCGTCGGCAGCAGGTTCTGGCCCGGCAGCCGCGAAGCACGCCCCAAACAGTTTCTCGACATGCTCGGAACCGGTAAAAGTCTCCTCAGACTCACCTTCGAGCGATTCCTGCCCATCTGTCCGGCAAGCCATATATTTATCGTTACCAACGCAGCCTACAAGGATCTGATCAGGGAGCAACTTCCCGAACTCACCGACAACCAGATTCTCTGCGAACCCAGCCGCAATAATACGGCCCCCTGTGTGTGCTACACTGCCCTCAAACTGGCGGCACTCGACCCCGATGCCAACTTCGTCATCGCTCCAAGCGATCACATCGTGCTGAAGGAACAGGCCTTCCTCGATAAAATACAACAGGCCCTCAGCTTCGCAGCAGGTAACGACGCGCTGATCACTCTCGGCATACAACCATCAAGACCCGATACAGGATACGGGTATATCCAGATGGAAACTGAAGTGCAGTCCGGTATCTTTAAAGTAAAAAGATTCGCCGAAAAACCGGATATCGAAACAGCAAAACAATTCGTGGACTCCGGTGAATACCTCTGGAACGCCGGAATATTCGTCTGGAACGTCAAATCCATACTCTCCGCTTTCCAGCGCCATGCAACAGACGTCTATGACCTGCTCTGCCAGGGCGACGGTATCTGGAATACAGCCGACGAACAACCTTTCATCAATCACCAGTACCCGCAAACCCGAAATATTGCCGTTGATGTGGCTATCATGGAACAGGCAGAAAATGTTTATACCCTGCCCGCAGAATTCGGCTGGAGCGACCTCGGAACCTGGGCAAGTCTCTACCACGAACTTGCTCACGATGAACAGGGAAATGCCATGGTCGGAGGCACAACAATGGCTCTCGATACCACCAACTGCCTCGTCAGAACACCCGCCGCCAAGCTCACCGTACTCAAGGACCTGAACGATTATATCATCGTGGACGAAGACGATGTACTGCTTATCTATCCAAAGAACAAGGAACAGGAAATCAAAGCTGTAACGGCACTGGTTAAAAAGGAAACGGACGATAAGTACCTGTAACCGGTCAAAACCACGAGAAAACGGCATTTTTTGAAAAATTATTTTTTTTTTGCCGGGGGGTGCATACAGGTAATTTAAATTTTGCTAACTTCGCTGCTGTTATTTGATTTAATCCATTCGTTCACTCTAATTAATCCCTTGTAATGAGTGCATTGTATAATCCCGGTCCAAGGTTATCAGACACAGTAACAGCAGCACCGGCCATGAAAGAGTTCGCATCCATCACTATCCACCCGGAAGTGCAAGACGGAGAACCCGTCTTCAGCGGTACCCGTATCCGCGTAGAAACTTTCTTCGATTACATGAGAATCGGAGTCAGTATAAATGAATTCCTCAACGAATTCCCGTCCATAACGCGGGATCAGGCGATGGAAGTCTATTCCCTGATTCAGAGTCAATATACGCTCTCCCAGATTGTAGCCATGATTACTGGCCCTCAGTCTGTGATGACAGCCTCCGAAGGCCGCATAGTTGCAGCTGCCTGATTTTTTTGGGTACAGGGTATGGGGTACAGGGTATTTGCCTTTCCCGTATCCTCTCATCAGTATATTCAATCTAACATCCGACCCTTCCCCCAAACATACCCTACACCCTACACCCTATCTACCATACACACCACCTCCCACACCACCTCCGCTGCCTTTTCCCAGCTGAACTCCTTCCTGCGCACGCGCCCGCGCGCCACGAGGCTGTTCCGTAGTTCTTCACTCGCATAAATATTTTTCAGGCCTTCTGTTATTGAAGCCGTATCAAACGGATTGACCAACAGGGCAGCACCACCGGCTACCTCGGGCAGGCAACTCGCCTCCGACGTGATGACAGGCACATCACAAGCCATTGCCTCGGCAAGCGGCAGTCCGAAACCCTCGCTCAGAGAAACATAGGTGGAGGCAATCGCCGCACCAGTAAGCAGCGGCAATTCTTCAACACCCACGTAACCCGGAAACACGATATCATCCCGGAAACGGGCATTTTCCCACGCCTGGCGTATCTCCCCCGTCTGCCAGGCAAAACGCCCGGCCAGCAGCAATTTGCACCGCGCTCCGGTAACCAGTCTGAACTGATCAAAAGCCTCTATCAGACGATGGATGTTTTTTCGGGGATGAATAGCGCCGGCATAAAAGAAATAGGGCTGTCCCGACGAATACCTACTGCGAACCTCCCCGATTTGCGCGGCGGAAAGCGGCAGGAAAGCGTCGCGGTAACCGTTGTAAACAGCTGTTATTTTCTCCGGAGCAATACCACAGGTTGTTACCATGTCGTTCTTTACAAACTCCGAAACGGTGAGCAAATGATTTGCCCTCTCAAACCACAACGGCAACTTTCGCTGCAGATAGGCCCTGTGCCTGCGCTCCACCTGCTCCGGAAAATGCAGCGGAACCAGATCATGACAGGTCATGACCGTCGGAATATCGGCACGCAGACTGCACATAGAATCCGGAGAAAAGAACACATCGGCACCGCAGCGTTTCAATGCACGCGGGACCGACCACTCGAACCACCAGTCGAAAAGAAACGGATGCCGGGCGGGCGGGAAAAGCACCATGGGCGTCACATTCTGACCGTAAACAAAGCTGGAATCGTATGGACGGTCGAAAAAGAAGAAAAATTGGTCTTCAGGATGATTTTTCACCATCCTGCTCACAATTTCGTGCGTGTACCAGCCAAAACCCTCCAACTGGCCCGGCAATAAAAAACGGGTATTTACAGCAATTTTCAAAGTGTTAGTATTTAATGCAGGTGCGAAGATCATTCAAATTTTTTCTTTGACAAATTCTCCTGAATTTTGACCCTCCGATCACCTCAAGCACAACTCAATATGCTAGACTATTCCGCCGCCAGATTAACCCGCTTCACTGCTTCATGGGTAGGCAACAAACAGCGATTCGAAGGTGTGGTCATCCCGTCACGAACACTGATCCCCCTGCACGACTATGCTGAGGAAATCATCCTGTCAGCCATGCTGAAGCCCTTTGAAAAAACAGAGGAGTTCTTCTATTTCCATCACGATGAGGATGTAAGCAATCATCAGCTTTACCAGATATGCAACACTATCTTCAACGACCCCGAAACCTGCAGCGACGAGGCCGGAAAACTCGCACAACTGCTGTACCAGTGCTGCGAAAACCCGAAAATACAGGGCGGTGAGTTTTTCCTGGGCTATTTCGAGGATCTGATGCTGCACGGAGAACCGGTCACGGCAATCGGACTCTGGAAGGTACAAAACAAAGACTCATACCTCAAAACCGAGCGCTCTCAGGAATCGTTCACCCTGAATGTACTCGACGGGATACCGACCGGAAAGCTCTCCATCGCCGCGCTTGTTTTCAACATGGACGAAGCGGAAGGGTACAGACTGTGCGCCATTGACACGGTTTCAAAAAAAGATGAACGCTCTTTCTGGAAAGACGAGTTCCTGCGCATCCGGCCCATCGAAGACAATTACTTCAATACCAGGCATTACATTCAACTTGCAGGCGAATTTATCACCCAAAAGGCGCCCTTCCAGCTCGGTCTCGACCGCACCGACACCATTGACCTGCTCAACCGCTCCGGCGATTACTTCAAAGACAATGAAATGTTTGAGGTGGAAGATTTCACCCAAACCCTCTTTAAGGAGGAAGAACAACAGGATGCCTTCCGCGAATTCAGGGAAGAATATGCCAAAGCCTATGCCCTGCCGCTGGAAGACAAGTTCGATATCAGTCAGCAGGCCGTAAAAAAGGAGTTCAAGATATTCAAAAGTATCATCAAACTCGACAAAAACTTCCACATATACGTCCACGGCCGCCGCGACCTGATTGAACGGGGGTTCGATGAAGAAAAAGGAAAGAAATATTACAAGGTGTTCTACGAATCAGAGGAATGATTACGCCTTTGGTAGAAATACAGTCCGTTTTCATCGAATCGCACACACGCACGCGCGAAAAGTGACCTATATTTGAGCCGGTTGCGATAATGCAGTCTGTTGATCTGGCAAAATGAAACAATTCCTTAGAATCGTGTACGAGGGCGCTGCACAGGCATGGCAGCAGCTGATGGCGAACAAACTCCGCTCCTTCCTGTCACTCCTGGGGGTAACTATAGGAATATTCTGTATCATCGGCGTAAAGAGTGCCGTCAACTCGCTGGAAGACAACATCCGGAGTAGTATGCAGAAGCTGGGTGATGACGTTATTTATATAGAGAAATTCTCCTGGGCAGAAGACCCCGGCGCCAACTACTGGAAATGGATGCGCCGCCCCAACTCCACCTACGCCGAGTACGAGGCGCTCAAAGAACGGCTGGATCTGGCCGAAAAAGTGGGCTACTGGCAGTTTCTGGGTATAAAAGCGCTTAAATGGCACTCCTCCAGTGTGGAAGGGACGTTTATTCTGGGTATGACCGACGATTGCCGCGACCTGTTTCAACTGGATTTTTCCGGAGAAAGTCGCTATTTCTCACCAATCGAATCCCAGAATGGCAGTGATGTTTGTATCCTGGGTGGAGTCGTGGCTGAAAACCTGTTCGGATCCGGTGTGGATCCGCTCGAAAAAGTAATCAATGTCGGCGGCCGCAAACTCCGGGTAGTGGGTGTGCTGAACAAGTCGGGCAAGGATATATTCAAGCCCTTCAACTTCGATAACGGCGTACTGGTGAGCTATAATCTCGCACGCCGCGGATTCGGAATCAGGGCTGACGGCAATATGCACCAGAGCAGTCTGATGGTAAAGGCCGCACAGGGCGTAAAACTCGACGATATGAAGGACGAGATTACCGGCGTGCTGCGATCTGAACGACGTATCAAACCCAGAGACGAGAATAATTTCGCACTCAATACCCTGTCTGTTCTCAGCGGTCTGCTCGAAAGTGTATTCGGCACTATGAACGTTGCCGGATTTGTCATTGGCATTTTCGCACTGTTCGTGGGCATGTTCTCCGTTGCCAATATCATGTTCGTTTCGGTCAGAGAACGAACCAATATTATAGGTGTTAAAATGGCACTCGGCGCCAAAAGGTGGTTCATACTGCTCGAAATACTCATCGAAGCCGTGGTGCTTTGTATCATGGGCGGCCTGATTGGGCTGGTCCTGATCTGGATAGTGGCAACAGCCATCACCTACGCGTTCGATTTCGACATATATCTGTCTTTGAGCAACATACTCATAGGGGTTATTACCTCCGTAGTGGTAGGTGTGTTGTCAGGACTGATTCCGGCCTCACAGGCCAGCAAAATGGATCCGGTGGAGGCTATCAGGAAGTAGAACGGGAGTTGCCAACGTAATTGTGAGGGGTGAGTTTTTTCAGTTCCTGTTTCACCTCTTCGGTGACATACAGGCCTTCAATAAACTCGTGCAGGTGTTCACGCGTTACCAGTGATTTGCCCCTTGTAAGTGTTTTGAGTGCCTCGTACGGTTGCGGATAACCCTCCCTGCGGAGAATGACCTGAATACCCTCGGCCACCACCATCCAGTTGTCTTCGAGGTCATCATACAGTTTGCCTTCATTGAGCTGAAGTTTGCTGAGTCCTTTCATGACCGATTTGAGCGCGATTACGGTATGCCCCATCGGGACACCCACATTGCGCAAAACCGTGGAATCCGTCAGGTCGCGCTGCAAGCGGCTCACAGGCAGCTTTTCGGCCAGATGCTGAAAAAGCGCATTGGCCAGTCCGAGGTTGCCCTCGCCGTTTTCAAAATCAATCGGATTCACCTTGTGTGGCATGGCACTCGACCCAACCTCCCCGGCCACCGTTTTCTGTTTGAAGTACTCCATGGATATGTATGTCCATATATCCCGGCAAAAGTCAATAAGGATTGTATTGATGCGGCACAGCGCCTGACATTGTGCAGCAAAACAGTCGTAGTGTTCGATCTGAGTGGTAGGCGACGAACGTTCGAGCCCCAGAAACTCCGATACGAAACTGTTTCCGAACGCTTGCCAGTCGTAGTCCGGATAGGCGGCAAAATGGGCGTTGAAGTTACCCGTCGCACCTCCGAATTTGGCCCGGTGTGGTAATGATCGCAAAAGATCGAGCTGGACATCCAGTCGCTGTACAAAAACTGCGAATTCTTTGCCTAGCAGTGTCGGTGAGGCCGGTTGCCCGTGCGTACGCGCGAGCATGGGTATGTGCGCCCACTCGTGTGCGCAACGCTCCAGTTCATCGCGGAGTTTTTTCAATAAAGGATAGTAAACTTCCTCCAGCGCATTTTTAAAGAGTAACGGAGATGCCGTGTTGTTTACATCCTGGGAAGTGAGGCCAAAGTGAATAAATTCGCGCAGCTCGCCCAGTCCGAGGTCATCGAAACGCTCTTTGAGAAAGTACTCCACCGCCTTCACATCGTGGTTGGTCGTTTTCTCTATGGCTTTGATGCGCTCGGCATCGGCGTGACTGAAACCTTCAAAGACGGCATTCAGATCGTCTATGACCTCTTCATTAAAAGACCCGAGCTGGGGAAGCCCGTACTGGCACAGCGCAATGAAGTATTGAATCTCCACAAATACGCGGTAACGTATCAGAGCATATTCGCTGAAATAAGCGCGAAGTTCTTTCGTTTTATCAGCGTAGCGGCCGTCAATGGGCGAAATAGCGGTAAGCATTTGTTCCTGCGTTTAATTACGGGCGCAAAAATCGCTTTTTTTCCTGTAACATGCTCGTACCTTTGCACTCGCAAATTAAACTGATTTCTCTATGAAAAAACTGCTTACCGTATTGTTCGCCGGCATCATGCTGGCAGCCTGCAACTCCGACCAGAAAAAAATGGTGGAACTCAAGAGCGAAACTGACGCCATACACGATGCTGCCATGAAGGATCTGGCCGACATGAACCGGGTGGCGCGCGCCATGAAAGGCCTGATGTTATCCGACTCTACTATGTCTGAGGAGAAAAAATCCGAATTTGAACAAAGCCTTAAATCCATTGGAGAGGCTGAAAACAATATGACCAGCTGGATGATGAGCTACCAGATACCTGCAGACGCCAGTGAGGCTGTCAAATTCCTCGAAGAGAAAAAATCGGCCATCGAAGCCAATCAGCAGGAAATAAAAACAGCTATGGAAAACGGCAAAAAATTGCTCGGTAACTAATCGCTGCCATTCCCATGAAATTGAACACCATTCTGCCATTCCTCACGCTCCTGATTTGTCTGGCCTGTAACACAGCTCAACAGGCCCAAACCAGTCCCGCACCCCCCACTCCGCCTGCGAAAACCAAACCTGCTTTTGTTACCTGGGACAAAAAGCTGATTGAGCTCGGGAAAGTGAAACGCGGCGAAAAACGCGAGATGTTCTTTGAGTTCACCAACACCTCCGGACAGGATATTCAAATTGATATCGTGGATGCATGCTCCTGTACTACCGTTGACTTTCCCCGGGGAGTGATAACACCCGGAGGTAAGGGAAAACTTGATGTAGTATTCGACAGCACCGAAAAAGAAGCCTCGGAAACCATTGGCATCACCGTTGTTTTTAAAAATACCGACGAAAACGGCTTTCAGAAAATCGAGTCGGTGGAATACAAGTTTGAATTGTAACCGGATGTACGAAGAGCCGAATAAATTCCGTATTTTGGCAGGCAAAATTTTGTTTCCATGACATTACGCGAATTATTTGATTACCTGAGCCTCCACCCCGCCGGAGTCATCTCTTTCTTTCTGGTAGCACTTGCCGTCTATCTGTTTCTGTTCGAACGTGGTGGCAGTATTTTCAATCTCAATATCCTGACGCAGGTGCTCCCGGTCGTATCCATGATCGCTACCCTGGCTGTAGTACGCCGCAATACCAGTTTCAGCCAGATACCCGGGTTCAACAAGCTGTCTGATCTCCTGCTGATGATTCTGGCTGTCTTTATGCTGATGTTTCTGATAGACCGGACGCGTATCGTAGCCTGGGTCAATATACCATTCTACTGGCTGTTTGCCATAGTTGCTGTTTTACTGATTTTTATCCGTTTCGGACTAAAACGAATTCTTTCGTGAAAAAAAAGTTGATATTTCTGATTTTTTCTGTATATTTGATATCCGGTTGCGGAGAAGAACATGCAGAAACCAGACAGGTTTTCACGCAGGATGATGTGGCCGTTGAACTGGCAAAAGATGTTGAGATACTGTACTCCGACAGTGCCGTTGTGCGCGTGCGCGTATCCGGTGCCACCATGCTCAACTTCACCAGCCTGGAAACGCCAAAGCAGGAATTCCCTGACGGTATCAGGTTTGAGTTTTTGCTGCCCGATGGTTCAGTCAGAAGCACGCTGACTGCGCATCACGCAATCAGGCAACAAGACAAGGGCACAATAGTGGCCCGCGACAGTGTGGTGATGAATACGGTGAAACAGGAACGGCTCGAAACTGAGGAACTGATATGGGATGAAAAAGCCGGCAAAATCCGAACCGACAAGTTTGTGAAGGTGTCACAGCCCGGCGAAGTGGTTTACGGTTTCGGACTGGAAGCCGAGCAGGACTTCAGCTACTGGAAAATACTCGTGCCTAAAGGAAAAATCAAGGCCGAACAAATGAATGATCTCAATAACTGACCATGGTCGCATCTGAAAGAACTCAGGATCAGCCTCCCTCGCGATGGCTGCGTTTAGGCAGCTACTCGTTCCCTGCTACCCTCGCGGTCGCCTCGATTTCCGTATTCGGAGCAGTAGCTCTGATTCAGTTCTTCTCGCAACTGACCGGATCAGATTTCATCGCACTTCCACTGACCGTGCTTGTTCTCGCAGGTTCAGTTCTGGCCTTCAAACAGTACCTGTTCAGAAGCCTCTTCCGGACGGCTCCCGGCGACGATGATGCCGCTCTGCTGGAGTATCTGGTTCAGCAAAACAACAGCGGACTGCCCGGAGAGGAAGAAATGGAAATGGAACTTCTGGAGAATGCCTTGCACCTGAAACAAATCAGGGCCCACGAGTGTATGTCGCCCAGAAATGAAATAGTACATATAGATATCAATGCATCCGTGGAAGACCTCCGAAATCTGTTTGTCGAAAGCAGCTTGTCGAGAATACTGGTGAACGACGGCGAAATGGATAAAACCCTCGGCTACGTACACGTTCAGCAAATGTTCAGTATGCCAGCGACAATCGGCGAAATTGTTATGCCCATCACTTTTGTGCCGGAAGCTATTCAGGCCAATGACCTGCTGTCCAAATTCATAAAGAACCGCACAAATATTGCCTGTGTGGTGGACGAATATGGCAGTATTGCCGGACTCGTCACGCTGGAAGACGTGCTAGAACAACTTTTCGGCGAAATTGACGATGAACACGATTCTGAAGAATTCATCGAAACACGAGTGGCCGAACGCGAATTTCTCTTCTCGGGAAGGCTGGAAGTGGATTACCTGAATGAGAAATATCCCGAACTGGAGATCCCTACGGGGGATTACAATACACTTTCGGGTTATATCGTGACCGAAGCTCAGGGTATTCCAGAGCAGGGCGCCCGTATTACGCTTCACGGCAAAATATTCCAGCTGGAAATTGTAAGCGACCGGAAAATTGAGACAGTGCGGGTGATTTGGTGAAGATTTTTTAGGTTTGCGGTCTGAAATGAATTGTCTATGGCCAAAAGCAAACCCGTACGCAAACCGGAAAAACCCGTCAAAGCACTGAAAGAAGTCGCAGTAACAACACCTGCTTCTCTCGGCACTATTAGCCTGATAGCCGGACTCGTGGCAGCAGCGCTTGGATTTCTCTTGTATGTCAATACATTGGGCTATTATTACGCACTCGACGACTACTCCCTTATCAAGGACAACTGGGTCGTTAAAGGCGGATTAAAAAACATCGGTATCATTTTCACCACCGAATACCGCTTCGGCACCTGGAACAGTCCGGGATCTCTTTTCAGACCCATTCCTCTTACCATGTTCGCCCTGGAGTGGCAACTCTCTCCTGACAAGCCCTGGATATCACACCTGATGAATGTGGTGTGCTATTCACTCACCGGCTGGGCTCTCTGGATTACCTGGAGACGGGTGCTGGGCAAATATCCGCCGGCTCTGGCTTTCCTCGCTGTACTTCTCTATATAGCACACCCGGTACACACGGAGGTAGTAGCCAATATCAAGAGCCGCGACGAAATTCTGGGCATGCTTTTCAGCACACTGGCACTCTACTCCATTTGGCGGCACTTCGAAAGTAATAATAATAAATGGCTGGCCTGGGCAGCCTTGTCGTACGGTGTAGCCATGTTTTCAAAGGAAGGATCCATTATGTTTATCTTCCTGTTCCCGCTTACCATGTGGTACTTTTCCGAAAAAAGTGCGGGAAAGATTGTCAAAACCACCGCGACTATGCTGATACCGGTGGCACTGTTCCTGCTCGTCCGCAGAAATGCACTGGGTGGACAGCAATACCAGGAGATATACTCCATTCTCGACAATTTTCTGGTGGGCGCAAAATCGCAGTCAGAGCGGCTGGCCTCGGCATTCATGATGTGCTGGGAATACCTGAAAGTGCTGGTTTATCCGGCAACACTGGTCAGCGATCGCGGTTATCCGCAACTAAAACCCGTTGATTTCAGCGAGTGGCGCGCTATAGCCGGATTCCTGGTTTATCTGGTGATGGGGCTTTGGGCACTCTGGAAGCTTCCCAAAAAACACGTACTTTCCTACGCTGTTTTCTTCTACCTGATCTGTTATTCCATTTTTAGCAACGTGTTCTTCCTCATTGGTACATCATACGGAGAACGCCTGCTGTATCTGCCTTCATTCGGCTTTGCACTCGCGCTGGCATGGGGTATCCTCAAGGTTCTGAAGATAGATGACATGTCAAATCTTCTCAACCCGAATAACAGGGGAACACAACTCTGGACAATCGCCGGTATTATCCTGTCAATTTACAGTATCAGAACAATCCTGCGAAACCCGACATGGGAGAACAGTGCCTCTCTTTACGCTTCCGATTTACCGAATTCGCCCGACTGTGCCAAGCTGAATTACCACAATGCACTGGAGGTGGCACGGATAGCAATGGATGAAAAAACCGGTTCGGTAAAAGACCGGGCCGGACTGGAGCGGGCTGTGGAGTGTTACACCAAATGTATTACACTTTATCCGGAATACCACGACGCGTACGGCAGCAGGGGTATAGCCTACTTCAGGCTCGGACAATACGACAAGGCCTTCGACGATTATCAGGTATCCATCAAATACCGCCCCAACAATGCCACCGTGCTGTCAAATATGGGCTTTATCTATTTCATGCGCGGGCAACTGGAAAAGGCCGAAGAGGTCTATAAGGAATCCATTGGGGCAGCCAGACAAAGCAGTGCCATGGTTCGAAAAGGCTTATGCAATTGACCCTTCTCTGAAAAAATAATGGATAAAACAGTGTACAAATCGGCTGTGTCGTGGTGGCTTTGGGCACTGGTGGCAATTCCCGTAATTATCACATCCGTCGTAACTGTGATGGACGGCGACTGGACGGCAATGCTCATTCACGCCCTGGTGGCCCTGTTTGTGGGTCACCTGTTCTTCACTACTTATTATACTGTGGAGGGGAATACACTCAACGTAAAATCCAGTGTGCTGATCAATATCAAAATTGATATCGCCACCATCAGAAAAATAACAGAAACAAACAACCCGCTGTCGTCACCGGCTCTGTCGCTCGACAGGTTATGGATTGACTACGGTAAAAACGGGGCTGTGATGATATCGCCTGAAGACAAAGAGGGGTTTATCCGGCATATTTTGCAGATAAACCCCTCTATTGAGGTAAAATACCGAAAAAACTGAATCAGTTTTGTTGAAAACGCTCGTCACGGATGAAACTTTCATCGGTGAGCGTCTTCAGGAATGCAACCAGATCCAGCTTTTCTGTACTGGAAAGCGGAATTCCCGGCGTACCATTTTCCAGTAGTTTCGGATCGAGTGTTTGTGTTACCTTCACCCCGGAGGCGTAGTGATCCATCACACTTTCCAGTGTTTTGAACCGCCCGTTGTGCATATAAGGCTGGGTAACAGCCACGTTGCGCAAGCTGGGTGTCTTGAATTTCCCGATATCTTCCGGCATGGAACTCACCTCATAACGCCCCTTGTCGCTGGTGAAATCACCCAGGATTCCATTATTTCGGTATGCGCCATCGGTGAACAAATCACCCTGGTGACAGGAACTGCATTTCAGCCTGAATACAGCCAGTCCGGACAACTCCTGCGGAGTCAGGTTAGCACCCGATTCACCGCGTACGTACTTGTCGTACCGGCTGTTGGCGCTCACAAGCATGGCCATGAATTGGGAGAAAGCCTGCATCATCTGCGGTCCGTCAATGGTATCGCGGCCGGGAAAAGCGGCTTTGAACATACGGCGGTACATTTCATTCCTGTTCAGCTTCCTGATCACATTGGCCGGATCTTCATCCATTTCCACCGGATTCTGAATCGGATTGAGCGATATCAGATCCATGTCGGGCACGCCACCATCCCAGAAAAAAGCTCTTTGCCAGATCAGATTCTGAATTGCCGGCGCATTCCGCTTCCCGAATTGTCCGCGAATACCGTGACTGGTAATATGATCCGGATGACTGAAGGCCGAAAACGAAATATGACAATCAGCACAGGAGATAGTGCTGTCCTGACTCAGAATCGGATCATAAAACAGGCGTTTACCCAGCTCAAATCCTTCCGGAGTTACCGGGTTGGAGGCCAGATTGTACTCCGGAGCAGGAAAATTGGATGGCAGAAGCACCTCGTACCGGTTCGGAGTGTCTTCCTTTTTACAGGAAGACACTCCGAGTACAAAAGCAAGCGCCCCGATCAGAAAAAGTCTGCTTTTCATAACTTATTAGTGGTTGTGAACGTGTGCCAGCGAGAACATATCAGCATAGTTGTTGGCAACGTTGGCAGAGTACGGACCGCCGTGTGATGTCGGATTCAGGGCAACGTTAATTTTGACCGGACTGGTGAACATTTCAAGGATATCCACATACAAGTGGAATACCGGTGCTTCGTGGTCTTTCCTTACACGGGCCGATTCCTCGTCTGCATTGATTTCTACCTTTCTGATATTGTTCAGCGTGGGCGAATCTTTCCCTCCGAACAATCCGGTATGGTACTCAATTGTACGCTCACCGGTATTGGGATCCTGGGGTGCCTGCGGAGAAGTACCTTCCACTTTCACAAAGATATAACCCGAGTTCCAGGACCAGTACATACCCGAGGCGCCACCGGTAGGGTCGAGCACGCCCAGGCGCTCGCCCGCGGGCGAAACGCTCTTCAGGCTGTCAACACCGATAATGAATTTTACAGCCTTGTAGTTGCCTGCAGGAACATTGCGCAGCGTTATTTCACGGCTGGCGGGGTCATCGTGCTTGCAAAGGAAATAGGAGGAATCTCTGGGTATGACATACTCCGTTCCATTTTCATTCACCAGCACAAAGTTGCTGACATAATAGTTGAAAGTAGAGAACTGAACAGTATCGCCATTGGCCGTGACGTACTTACTGCCAAAGGCAAGAGAACTGCTTCCTGCGATGTTATCCATTTCAATGACTACATCTCCAAAGCCATCAATAACTTCATCTTTATGGCAGGAAGTGAAAAAAACGGCAGCACTGAGCATAAGGGCGGCTGTAAACCCCGAGCGGAATTTGTTCATTTGAAAAAAGTTAGTGAGTGATAATTATTTGCCTGCCGGATGCATGGAAGCGCCCGGATTCAGCATATTATTTTATAGCGGCAGAAGACCAGGCGAACTCCCTGCGCCCGGGCAGCCGCAGATATCGCAGGCTGAAACAGGCGAAAGCACACACAGAAGTATCCCCACCGTTGGAATGGTGAGTAATCTCATGTGAAAACAGAAATAAAAGAGTGAATGACGTCAGGTGACATGAAAAGGGTCTCATACCGCACAGCAATTGCACGGTTGAGCAAATGACACCAGGACAGATAGTTCCGTCAAGGTGGCTGCAAAAAGCAGAAGAGGCGTGTCCACCAGAAAAACCGGAGAGTCGGTTTCTGTCTTCAGCACGGGAAGGGCTGCGTTACTATCACTCTGACTGGAAGCAGCAGTAGTCAGGTTTTTCTTCAGATAACACTTGCCGTTGCAGTGCTTCATCGGCTTGTCACGGTTCTCGCACAGACTGGACGCAATGTAGGCCCGGTTTGCCAGCCAGTAACCAACCACTCCTGCGTTGTAAAACGCCTGGGCAGTGATAATAACGGCAAGCAATATGGAGGTTGTGCGATTCATTCAGGGGCAAAGGTATAAACATGAGAATTACTTCAACAGACCAGGGTCATTTAAGTCGATGATTGTCGTTAACTGGCCAATACTGCTGTCAGGACGATGGCGCATATCATTTAAAAAAATTATCTTTGTTCCGTTTTTTCATTCTAAATTTAACGATTATGCGAAAATTTGTATTGGCTATCCTGTTTTTTGCCTCCATCGTTTTCTTTTAAAGCCCAGAAAAATGACTTTGCCATTATACCCAATGCAGGAGTCGCTTTGGGTGTTCTGTCTTCATCTGCCGGACTGCATGTATAGAAGGAACTGCCTCTCCAGGCCTCTATTTTTCAGTTGATAACCGTATTTTTTTCGGAAGCTCGCTGGAAGGAGACGGGTACCTTGTTTTGAAAGCAGGTATCAATATGCGGAAAAAGGAGACAAGGGGTAAATCATAACCTTCCGCTCGCCAGGGATGGCATATCCCCTGTACATTCCCTCAGAATTGAACGGCATAGCGACATTTCCGTACCGGTCAACGGCAATTAGTCCGCCTTCACCGCCATTTTCTGCCAGTTTCTTGTTTACAATGTAGTCTGTAGCCTTTTCAATGGTTTCTCCCAGATACGTCACGCGCGCCCACACATCGTGCGCGACGCTGTAACGAATGAAATACTCGCCGTGGCCGGTGCAAGACACCGCACAGGCATCGTCGGATGCATAAGTGCCGGCACCGATAACGGGAGCGTCGCCCAGCCGGTTCCAGCGCTTGTTGGTCATGCCGCCGGTTGATGTACCCGCTGCCAGATGCCCGTCTTTGTCCAGCGCCACACAACCCACGGTTCCGAATTTATAGTCCCGGCGTGCAGGATCGGTTATATCTCCGGTTTTCGACTCCTTTCTCTCCGATGGCAAGCGCAGTGTCGAGCGCAGCGGTATAGGCCGCCTCCTTTTCCGGCGTCATGTTCGCCTTCGTTATGGTACCGGCACCGCCGTGAATAGCCAGACTGTACGCTCGCCGGGACTGTTTGTCGGGACTGGCTTCTTCACCGCTACCGGACGGGTTTGAACATGAAACAAGCGTCGAAATGATCAGGGCGAGAGCGAATATCCTCGAATTCATCTGAAAAATAGTTGAATAATGTGAATTTTGCGTCGGGAATCCCGTGCAGGATTCCCGATGCAATTTTATGAAGAAAAATATCAAAAGGCTGGCAGATATATCGGACAAGGAAGAGCGTCTTGTTGTCGGACTGATGTCGGGTACTTCCATGGATGGCCTCGATGTGGCCCTGTGCCGGTTTGCAGGATCCGGATTTCAAACACAGGTTCAGGTACTGGCATTTGATTCCGTCCGGTATGATGATACATTCAAGACCGAACTCCGCAAGGTTTTTGCACAAAGAGAGGTGGATTTTCAGTTGCTGGTCTTATTGAATGTGGTGGTGGCAGAGCAACATGCTGCCATTGTAAACGATTGTCTGAAAAAATGGAATATTGACGCAGGCATGGTAGATCTGATTGCCTCACACGGACAAACAGTATTTCACGCTCCGCGCAGGCTGCACGGCATGCCGGACTACCCAAATGCCACCCTGCAGATTGGCGACGGTGACCATCTTGCGCGCCGAACAGGGATAATTACAGTGTCCGACTTCCGGCAAAAGCATGTGGCGGCCGGAGGAGAAGGTGCACCGCTGGCGCTTTACGGCGACTATTTTCTGTTTTCCAAAGCGGGAGAAGACCGGTTTTTACTGAATATGGGCGGTATTTCAAATTTTACATACCTGCCTGGCTCAGGCGATGCAGACAAGGTGTTTGCTACCGATACCGGTCCGGCCAATACACTGATTGACACGTATATGCGCAGGTATTACGGACAGTCCTTCGACCTCGACGGGCGCGTGGCAAGTCAGGGGAAAACAAACGAGACACTGCTGGCAGCCCTCCGGTCTGACCCATTTTTTGGTCAGCCTTTCCCGAAATCAACCGGCCCCGAACTCTTTTCGGAAGAATGGGTGGACAAACATCTGCGGGAAACATATATAGAAATTGCTCCGGAAGATATGATTACAACCCTGACCGAACTCACCGCACGCACCATCGCCGATGGACTTCTCTGCGTGACAAAAGGTAAAGAGGCCAGTCTGTTTGTCAGCGGTGGCGGAGCGCACAATCCGGCCATCATGACTCGCCTGCGTGAATACCTGAATAGCTGGCATATTGATGCAGTGGATTCGCTGGGAGTCAGCGGGGATGCGAAAGAAGCCGTACTGTTTGCCTTGCTGGCCAATGAGACCATTGCAGGAGAAACAGTAAATGGGGCTACCCTTGGCGGGGTACCACTTGTCGGAATGGGAAAAATTTCATTTCCCGACTGAATTTTCAAAACAGGCTGAGCAAAATAGCGTTAGCATTGTTTCATTGAAAGAACATCTCTTTTCACGAACAAAACAAAACTCAATTAAATGGCACACTTCAAACGCAATGCAAGCGCGGTATGGAACGGTACAGGCGCAGAAGGTTCCGGAGAACTAAACGGTCCGTCGGGCGTACTCTCAGGCACCCCCTACTCGGCAGCCAAACGCTTTCAGAACGAAGACGGCAAGGCAGGCACCAATCCGGAAGAGCTCATAGCTGCTGCACACGCCGGATGCTACATTATGGCGCTTAGCTTCAGGCTGTCGGGTGCGGGTTTCCCTCCGACAACACTGCACTGCGATGCAACTATTGATATGGACAACAGCAGTGGTGGATGGGCATTTGAAAAAATCACCCTCAACCTGGAGGCTGAAGTACCCGGAATTGATCACGCCCAGTTTATGGAACTGGCGGAAGCAGCCAAGTCGGGATGTCCGGTAAGCAAGGCACTGTCTGCTGTACCCATTGAACTCAACGCCACCCTGAAATAAAAATCAAACAATCATGCCTAGAAATCACGAAATCGACTACAAAATTTTCGGCGAAGAAATGCAGGCCGTGGAGGTGGAACTGGATCCGACAGAGACCGTAATTGCGGAGTCGGGAAGTTTCATGTACATGGATAATGGCATCGAAATGGCTACCGTTTTCGGCGACGGAAGCGGCCAGACCGACAGTTTCTTCGGAAAAATCATGACGGCGGGCAAACGCCTGCTCACCGGTGAAAGCCTGTTCATGACCACCTATACCAACCACTCCAACAGTAAACAGCGGGTCGCTTTTGCAGCGCCTTATGCGGGAAAAATCGTACCACTCGATCTGGCACAACTGAATGGAAAAATCATCTGTCAGAAAGACTCTTTCCTGTGTGCCGCAAAGGGTGTACAGATCGGAATTGAATTCCAGCGGAAACTCGGCACCGGCCTTTTTGGCGGTGAAGGCTTCATCATGCAGAAGCTGGAAGGAGATGGCATGGCCTTCGTACACGCGGGCGGATACGTACTCGAGCGCGAACTCCGTGCGGGAGAAGTACTCCGGGTAGACACAGGTTGCATCGTAGCCTTCACAGAATCAGTGGATTACGACATTCAGTTCGTAAAAGGGCTGAGAAATATGGTTTTTGGCGGAGAAGGTCTTTTCTTTGCGGTTCTGCGTGGCCCGGGCAAGGTCTGGTTACAGTCGCTCCCGGTCAGTCGCCTCGCTGCCAAAATTATTTCCTACGGCATTGGCCCGCGGAGAGAGGAGGGCAGCGTACTCGGTGGCTTCGGAGATCTGATTGACGGACGTTAAAGCTCGTAAACTGCGGGCCCCGGCTTCCGTACAGGCCCGCAGTTTAATTTTTGAGCTATGGAAATCCGCAACGTCGGCAAAAGCCGCCTTCTCTATGCCTTCTTCCTTCCGGTAGTATCCTGGCAATACAGGATGGTATTCAGGAATATCTTTGTTGAAAACAGAAAAAATGTACAGGCCAACCAGCCCGTTCTGGTTGCAGCCAACCACCCTACTGCATTCCTCGACCCCATTTTGCTGGGTATGGTCACCGATGGCCCGGTGTTTAATGTTTCCCGGGCTGATTACTTTTCCAAACCATTCAACGCCTTCATGCTGCGCGGTTTTCAGATAGCCCCTATCTTCAGAAGCAGCGAAGGCTTCAGCGGCCGCGACCGAAACGACGGTACTTTCGACTATATCATCAACAAACTCAGGGATTACGTTACCTTCTGTATTTTCGTAGAAGGTAAAACACACCACGAAAAACAGGTGTTCCCGCTCAAAAAAGGTATCGCACGGATCGCATTCAGCGCTTTTCAGGACAAATCTCTCGAAAATTTGCAGATAGTGCCCGTCGGATTCAATTACAGCGACGGACTGGCGCTGAGATCGGAAGTCAAGGTAATAACAGGCACCCCGATATTTATCAAAGACTACTGGGAAGAATATCAGGCCAATCCGAATCAGGCCATCCTGCGGCTTATGAACGCCATCAAAGAACAATTGATGCGCAACATCATTCATGTGGCAGACCTCGACGACGAACCCATGGTGGATCGCATGCTGACCATACTCAGAAATGATCACCCGAAACACTCCGTTCCGGTTATACAGTTTAACGCAGGTACTTACTATAAGGAGAAAGAACTGGTTGACAGAATCAATTCAATGCCGACCGATGAAAAGGACGCGCTCAACGAGCG
>JAJTFM010000248.1 GCA_021298575.1 Saprospiraceae bacterium
TGAAAGGTGGTTCGCAGAACCTGCTTTCGTCCACCACAGCTGCTGTTATCGTACCCAGACCCGGGAACAGTACTCAGTACTATATTATCACCATTGATGAGGGTTCATCGGGACAATCTGACGAGGGTGTGTATTACAATCTCCTGGACATGACGCTGGATGGTGGGAAAGGCGATATTGTTGCCGGACAAAAGAACATCCTGTTACAACCAACTCCCACTGAAAAACTGGAAGTGGTACCGGCTGCCAACGGTATTGATTACTGGATAACTACCCACAACTTCAATGAATTTTACTCATTCCTGCTAACCGGATCCGGTTTTCAGACTCCCCCGGTTGTGTCGGCTGCGGGTGGCGGTCTGGCTAATACAGCGGGACATCTGAAGGCAAACAGGCGATTCGACCAGCTCGCTTGCGGCAGTTTATTTGAAGGTCAAATGAAACTGTTCCGGTTTGACAACGCTACCGGTGTTGTATCCGACCTGATTTCCTGGAAACTGGCACCCGTCCTCATCGGTTTCTCTCCGCTGATTTACGGCGTCGAATTTTCTCCAGACGGCCGGCTGCTCTATGTGAATAACCTGAACGTCATCATTCAGTACGACATAACCCTGTCCTCACCGCAAGATATCGAGAACAGCGCTTACCAGCTCGCTCCAGCAGATTTTGCCCAGCCGGCATCCATGCAACTGGCGCCAAACGGTAAAATATACATCAACTCCGGCACGGCGGATGTGATCAATTGCCCGAACCAACAGGGTGCAGCGTGCGGATATCAAAAGGCGGCAATAGCAAACCAGGCCGGGGGCGGAGGTTACGGACTGCATCCTGTGCAGGCACACCCGTACTTTTCAGCCTGAAAGATACCAGCTCCCTGACAGCCATACGCTGGTCATTCGGCGATCCTGATTCCGGCACCAACACAGCCACAGGAGGCAATACGAGCCATATATTTTCCCGGCCGGGCAGTTACGAGGTAGCAGCCATACTGGAAACCGACTGCGGTAGCGATACACTTTTGAAAACGGTAACTGTTGCCGACTGTGATACTACCGTTATTCCTGACTGCACCGTGTCGCTACCCAATGCTTTCACGCCCAATTCGGACGGATCAAACGACCAGTTCTACCCCGTTAC
Organism: Saprospiraceae bacterium; assembly: GCA_021298575.1. Taxonomy (GTDB): domain Bacteria; phylum Bacteroidota; class Bacteroidia; order Chitinophagales; family Saprospiraceae; genus M3007. The sequence continues at coordinate 1,138 of JAJTFM010000248.1, forward strand.
ACCCTGTTCATTTGATGTATATGAATGTTCGGTTTACGACCGGTGGGGGCAGCTGATTTTCACGACAACGTCCCAGTCACAAAAGTGGGACGGTACCTTCGGAGGAGAAAACTGCCTCAGTGACGTGTATGTTTATCGGATAGCCTACCGGTTGCCCGGGGAACAGATACAGCGGGTAACCGGAAATATTACGCTGATCCGATAAATCCGAAATCTTGAGTGAAAATGGAAATTTCTAAATAATTCTTCAGAACAATTATGACAGACGCAATAGTTCCACTCATTTCACTGATAGCCCTTGAGGTTATCCTCGGTATTGACAACATCATTTTCATTTCCATACTGGCCGACAAACTGCCCGAAAGTCAGCGGGGATCACTCCGTTTCTGGGGTATTGCGCTGGCCATGGTAATGAGACTTGGCCTGCTGGCTTTCATTTCCTGGATTCTTAAACTGGATCAGACGCTGTTCACGCTGATGGATATTGATTTCTCCGGGAAAGGACTTATCCTGATACTGGGTGGTCTCTTTCTGATATACAAGAGTACCAAAGAGATTTACTACAAAACCGAGGTTGCCAATCAGGATTTGCAGAACGAAACTCCCAAGAAGAGCAGTTTCGGCAGACTGCTCTCGGAGGTAATTATTCTCGACCTGGTATTTTCCATTGACTCCATTATCACTGCCGTTGGAATGGTTCAGGAGCTCTGGGTGATGTACACCGCCGTGATTGCAACGGTGATTATTATGCTGGTTGCCTCCGGACCTATCAGTGGATTTATCCGCAAGCACCCGTCATTCAAGATACTGGCTCTTTGCTTCCTTATGATGATTGGTGTGGCGCTGCTGGCCGAGGGTTTCCATCTCGAGATACCAAAAGGCTATATCTATTTCTCTATGGCTTTCGCCTTCCTGGTGGATATCATTCAGATGAAGACTGTCCCGAGTAGCCATACCCGTTCGTAGCATGGCAGGAAGACCTGCGATAGGAGCAAGGAATGTTGAACTGCAGGATTTTAAACCGCAGAATATCGAACCGCAGAGGTAACCAGAGGTAACCGCAGAATGTCGAACCGCAGAATATCGAACCGCAGAGGTAACCAGAGGTAACCGCAGAATATCGAACCGCAGAATGTCGAACCGTAGAGGTAACCAGAGGTAACCGCAGAATGTCGAACCGCAGAGGTAACCAGAGGTAACCGCGGAGTAGCTCAAAGAATCTTTCTCTATATAACTCTGCGGTTCGATATTCTGCGGTTCGATATTCTGCGGTTCAATATTCTGCAGTTCAATATTCTGCGGTTCAACATTCTGCGGTTCAATATTCTGCGGTTCAATATTCTGCGGTTTAAAATTATACAGTTCAATATTCATAAAAAATCGCCCAACCAATTACACCAGCACCACACCGAAGGCAGCAAGAAGTCCCTCCACCTCCGGATACGAAAAACGCGCCCCTTTGAGTCTGTTTCGCTCCGGATGTATCCGGTAGTTTCTGGCCGAAACCAGATCGGCATTCTCCAGTTCTGTGTAGTCAAAGACAGCATCCAGCAGGTCGCAGTCGCGAAAAACGGCCTGCTTCATATTTGCCTCCGAGAAATCGGCCTCGTGCAGGATACAGGCATTAAACACCGTTCCCGGCAGTTTTAATGCCCTGAAACTGGCCATGCCAAGGTTGCAATTATCAAAACTCATCTCCAGCAGGAATGTGTGGCAGTCTTCAAACAGGATACCCAGCATCTTGCAGTTTCTGAAACGAACTTCCCGGAAGGACGTGTTGCTGACGGCAATATTACTCAGGTTACAATCAGTGAACTGGCAGTCTGTAAAGCTGTAGTCCGCCAGACTGGTGCCGGAGAGGTCGAGATGCCTGAAAGTGCAGTCCTCGTATTCGGCAGGAGCCGGAGACCACTGATCTGCATGTTCAATTACCCGTTCGGAGACAAATTCCTTTTTCATGATTCGTAAAACTCTATGGGCAGGTCGTCGGGATCGGCGATAAATGTGAACCGCTTTCCTGTCATTTCATCGGTTCTTACCGGCTCGGGCCCGCCAGGTTTCGCGGATGATGTCCAGTCCGAGTACTTCCGTGTAAAAGCGTTTGGAGCGCTCGTAATCGGAACAGATTATCGCTATGTGGTGGACATTTTTCAGCAATGCGCTCATAACCCGCCACCGAATTTGTAGCCCACATTCAGCACCGCGCCGCTTCCGAATGTATTGTCTTCATCGGTATAAACCCCGGTCATGTCACGCCTGAAGGTGAGTGCCACATGAAACTTCATGACATCCATACCCAGTCCGAAGGTGATACCAGTTTCGGTGTCAGCAAAAAGAGGAGCGTCAGCAATTTCATTACCGGTTGTGATTTGCAGATGTTGCCGGTAATAGGCGCCTGCAAACGGGTACATCCGCACCTGACCGCCAGATTGGCTGAGCAGATTGAGTTGCAGCGTCACCGGAGCAGTGAACGAATGGCGGCGTACCGTCCCGGTAACAGCATCGCTGCCGTTGAAGTCGTACAGTGCCTCCGCCTGCAGGGTGATGCGTTTGCCGAGATGGAGCTGACCGAAAAGGCCGATATTGGCTTCCGCTTTCTTTTTTGCATTAAAATAGGCGGCGTCATTTCTGAAGAATGAGCTTCCTGCGCCTGCGAGCGCACCCGCCTGTACGCGAACACCACCTTTGCCGGCTCCCTTGAATGAAGAGGCGGCTCTCAGATCTTTCTCCGACGAAAACTTCAAGGTGAGGTCGGCCATGAACTCCACGACCCGGGCCATTTCATCGTATTCCAGTCCGGGAGCATCGTCTTCGGGCTTGTGGTAGGGCGACTTGAGTCCGGTAAATGCGTGCGCTGTGGGGATTCCTCTTTCAGCAAATGACCAGGTATCCGTGCGGGATTCTACCTCCGATGACACGTTTTTCAATCGGATATCGTAGCGCTTTGCCGTTTCGCTGGCCATTTCAGGACCGTTATCGAGCGTTCCGATCCCCTTCAGATCGAGTCCGTTGTACGATTTGTACATAAGCAAACCGCTTTCCTCGCCGTCGAAAGCGATGAAAATGATGCTTCGTTTGAGTTCAGCCCGGCGTCCGGAGAGAATGCGCACGAGTTCCATCAGACCGGCAGTACCGGAGGCATTGTCGTCGGCACCGTTGTACACCACCCGCTGTCCGTTTTTCATTTCGTAACCGACGTGGTCGTAATGAGCGCCCAGAACGATATACTCCTTTTTCAATTCCGGATCGGATCCTTCCAGTACCCCGATCACGTTGGTTCCGGTCATATTGGCCATACTGATCCGGATGAAAAACTCCTGAAAGTAGTCATCATCAAAGGGAGCCAGGCCGGCATTGCGGAATGACTCCGCGATATACAGCGCAGCCTTTTGTTTTCCTGCTGTACCGAGACCGCGACCATCGAGCGAGTCGGCAGCCAAAAAATCAAGGTGCGTGCGAAGGCGCTCGGGGAGCGACTGTGCATGAACGAATTGGGCAAAAAACAGGAAGAACAGTGGTAATAAGCGACTTGTCATACGGCTTGATTTCGGAAAGGGAACAGGTCTGGTTACAATTCATTGTCCGAAAGGACGCCGCAAGATAAGACGAGAATCACTTCAGGTAGTCCACTATCACTCCATTAGCTATAAATTTACCGTTCTTCATTTCGAGTTTTGCTCCTGACGGAATGTGAACCAGCACCACCGCCTTGTCGGCCGGGAGGTCCACGCGCACAGTCCCGCGCGCGTTGCGTGCGACAAAACGCCTGCTAACGGTGTCATAGAGATCGGTATTTTTCCTGCCCACCTGAACTTCCACAGTTTTTGACTCACTCCATGGATTGTAGTACAGATAAGTCGGATACGCTTCCCCTTTCTTGAAGAAATCGGTGATGGTACAGTTCACACGCAGAATTCTGTCCACGTTCGTCGGACTG
>JAJTFM010000072.1 GCA_021298575.1 Saprospiraceae bacterium
TCAGCTCTTCTGTCTTGCCGGAGAACATACATCCGCAAATTACTTCAATCCAGCCCGATCGCTGTCCTTTAAAATGAGGTTCTAGAAACACAGTTTTTGAAATTTTTTAGAAATTCGCCGGTGAAAGTAAATAGTCTAAACCCTCTCACAAAATGGATTTTCAAAAATCGAAATTATTCCTCGATAAACTGAATCGTGAATTCGCCCGTTTATCCAAAGATCCGGACAATGTGGTGCGCCTGGATATTGATATCATGGCCTCTTATGTGCGCGATCTTTACGACGCTCTGTATGATTCTCCGGTCGCACCAGCTCCCGTTGCCGTAAAATCTGAACCTGCCCCCCGGCGTGAACCTGTGCCTGAACCTGCTCCGCCGCCTGTGAAGGAGCCAGAGATAATCGCCGTTATCCCCGAAATTCCCGAGAACAAACCTGTGAAAGAAAAAAAGGAGGCGTCTGTCCCGCATCCGGCACCTATAGTTTCTACTGCATATACTTCCGAAAAGATAGAGGTTATGGATGCTGAAACCGAAGCGCTGTTCGAGGAAAAGGTAGCCAAAGAATTGTCTGACAGGCTTTCCGAGCTGCCGATAGCCGACCTAAAAAAGGCAATCGCACTGAATGACAAACTGCTGTACACCCGCGAGCTCTTTGGCGGCCAGGGTACTGCATTCGATACTGCAATCAGTGATATTAACGGTATGGGCAGTTTCGCCGATGCCCAAAACTACATGGTAAAGCAGTGTGTAAAGCGTTTTGAATGGAATGATCCAAAACGTATTGAAATAGCAAAAGGGTTCATCAGGCTGGTCAGGAGGCGCTTTAAATAGAGAAATAATGAAAGTTTTAATCGTCGGACAGGGTATAGCCGGTTCAGTATTGGCTCATACGTTGTCCGGGCGTGGTTGTACCGTCTCCATAGCCGACGCTGGTCTGCCCGGATCGTCATCCCGATTCGCTGCAGGAATTATTAATCCGGTAACTGGCAAACGCTTTGTCAAATCCTGGAATTTCGATCTTTTTTTTCCGGTCGCCATGCGGGTTTACCGGGAGATTGAACATCTGACAGGTACGTCGCTGATCAGACAATACCCTGTAGTTCGCCTGCTTTCGGCTCCTGGCGAGGTGAACGACTGGTCGGCCCGTTGTGCACAGCATGATTATGCTGCTCACGTGCGCGAGCTGCCGGACGCGCGCGAGTGGGAACCCATGCTGAAGACGGGCTTCCATTTCGGTGAAATATCCCGGGCAGCCCGCGTTGATTTTCCGCAACTCCTGGACGCCATCAGAAAGTACTGGACTGCCGCAGGCCGTTTTATTGATCAGACAGTGGATATTTCGGAAACGGACCACTGGCTATCCGAATTCGACAAGGTTATTTTTACAGAAGGTTTCCGCGGACAGTTCAATGAACTGTTTCCCACCGATTTGTGGCGGGTAGCCAAGGGAGAAGCCCTGATTATTCGCTTCCCCGGTTTTCAGGCTCATGTTTTTTCATCCATGCTCAAAAAGACTGCAATTATCGCTCCGCTGGAGGACGGTACTTTCTGGGTGGGGGGTACTTATCAGTGGCATTTCCCCGATTTTGAGCCAAGCATCGGTGAAAAAAACTTTCTGATCAGCCACCTGGCCGAGATGATTGATGTGCCGCATGAAATTGTCGGTCATGTTGCCGGTGTGCGGCCTGCCGTCAAAGATAGAAGGCCGCTCATTGGGGAGAGCCCTGTGAAGAAGAATGTCTTTATTTTCAACGGAATGGGAACCAAGGGAGCCTTGCTGGCACCTTATTGGGCAGCACATTTGGCCAGCCACCTGTTTGATGGTCAGCCCGTTGATCCTGAGGTCTCACTTTTCAGAAAAAGTAACTGAGTCAATCAGATGGTATCGCCTAGTATAACACTGCGATCAACACGGTTGGGGAGCGGGCCAAAATGCGCGAGTTTCAGCTCGGCCATCTTGCGGCCTGCCACGGCGCATTCGAGTGGTGAAGCTCCTTCCAGCCGGGCCGTCAGGTAACCCGACCAGAATGCATCGCCAGCCCCGGTGGTGTCTTTTACCTCCACTTTTCTGGCTGCCAAATAGTGCGCACCCTCGGTATTGCCAACCCAGCATCCCTTGTCGCCCAGCGTGAAACAGACTTCAGCGGCTCCCATCTTAAGGAAATGCTCTATGACTGCCTCGGGTTGCGGACTGGGGTTTTCATAAAGGCGTGACCAGTCAACATCGCTTATTTTAATGAGTGAACCCAGGCGCGACCATTCTGCCACTACGCGCTGGGCTTCCAGCCGGTCGGGCCATATTTTCTCGGCATAATTGGCATCCAGACTCAGCTGGCATCCCGCGCGCTTTGCCCTTTCGCCCGCATCAAGTATAACATGCTGGGCCGGATTCTTGCTTAGCGCAAAACAGGTGGAGTGGAAAATACTGATATCTTCGAATTTCTGGAAGGGAAACTGTCGTATGGACAGCTGAAAATCGGCATTCCGGTAAGCCTGAAAGTTGGAAACCGCCGCAGAGCGCGTAACGAGTATCAGTGTTGTAGGCTCATTTACCTGTGCGACATTGGTAACGTCAACGCCTGTGCGTTCCACATAATTCCGGAGTATATTACCCATGTCGTCGTTACCCACACAGGCAACCAGCATCGCACTGTTGCCCAGACGCGCCATATTCATCGCCAGATTTGCAGGGCTTCCACCGGGGATACGCTTGAAAAGTATCGCCTCGTCCAGTGTTTGTACAAATTCGGCGGTGATGAAGTCAACCAGAAGTTCTCCGGCCGACAGGATTGCAATAGACCTGCTCATAGCTGTTTGTTAATGTCACCTCGAAACGGAGTCCAGTGTCGTGCACTTGCTATTCCATATCTTTCAAAGTAATTCTTTTACAGGGGGCAATGATACGACGATTTGACGACTAAAAGGTAGTTAAGGGGCAAAAACATAAAATGATTTGCTGACAACGCCGGCTTTCCCTATGTTTGAGCCACATAACCAGTTTAATGAGTAATATGCCAACAGTTTCAATTCTCTGGGCCGACCGGATACGCAATGTTTCCACTATCATGGTGATAGCTATTCACGTGGCTGCACCCATCGCACACGTCCCGCAGGATCTGAACAGTTTCTGGTGGTGGATTGGCAATTTCTGGAATTCTCTCAGCAGACCCGGCGTACCATTGTTTGTTATGTTAAGCGGTTTTTTATTGTTGGGGAAAGACTATCCGTTACCCGAATTTCTGAGCAGAAGATTCTCAAGGGTAGTAATTCCGGCTCTTTTCTGGATGATAATATATTCGGTGTACGGACATATTTCCGGGAATAACCCGGCTACTGTGTGGGATGCCATCCGGAATATCATTATCAGACCTGTTCACTACCATCTCTGGTTCATCTATCTGATTATCGGTCTTTATCTGGTTTATCCAGTCCTCCGGCCCTGGATCAAGGCTGCCGGAGAACGCGACTTCAGGTATTTTTTCATCATGAGTATGATCGGAGCCTGGGGATACAAAATTCTGGCTGTTTACTTTAACCTGCCAATAGGTGTCTATTTCGAACTTTTCACCAATAATTGCGGCTATTTTGTTCTGGGATACTATCTGGGCACGAAAGGCCCGGCAGGCGTTGAGGCAAGCGGACTTCCGTCGTGGCGATTCAGCGAAAAGCAGCTCGTTCTCGTCGGTCTGGCACTGATTATGGCCGGAACGGCCTCCACCATGCTGGGCACTTACTGGCTCAACAGCGGGTGGACGCCCGGAGCCAATTTCGATGTTTACTTCTATGATTACCTCACGCCCAATGTCGGATTTTCTGCCATCGGCTGGTTCCTGCTGATCCGGTTCGGCTGGTCTGCTGCTCCGTTGCACGAGGTAGAAAAGGACTTTTCTGCCGCCAGTTTTGGTATTTATCTGTCACACGTGCTTGTTATGGACTGGTGGGGTCAGTGCGGATACTGGCACAGCGGGCAGCACCCGCTCAAAGGGGTTCCGGTACTTATCGGAATTGTCACACTGACGACTTTTCTGGGGGTTCAACTAATCAGGGTGCTGCCTTTCGGGAAAAAAATAACCTGATCTGCGGGATAATGCCTGTATTTTTGCCCTGAAAACCCCCGGATACGCTCTCTAAAACCCGTTCCCCGCCCTTTTGGTCTTGTGGATATGATTGTACGCGCGCTGAAACAGTGGAAAAAATCCTATTCAGGTATCCCCCGCAACATCTGGCTGCTTTCCTTGATCAGCCTGATTAACCGGTGCGGAAGCCTGGTAATTGCATTTCTTACGCTTTATCTCACACAGGAACGCCATCTCGGAATCAAAGAAGCCGGATATGCCACCGCTTTTTTCGGACTGGGTTCGATAGCCGGTTCCTATGCCGGTGGACGCCTTACCGATCGTTTCGGGAGCTCTCCGGTTCAGTTTATGAGTCTGGTACTCAACGGGATTGTACTCGTGGTGTTGTACTATATCACCGACTTCTACCTGATTTGTACGGGGATTTTCATCATGGCACTTACAGGGGAAGCGTTCCGTCCTGCCAATTCGGTGGCTATTGCTGCCAATTGCACCCCCGAAACCCGAACCCGATCCATTTCACTTTACAGGATGTCGGCCAATTTGGGCTGGGCAGTAGCGCCGGCATTCGGTGGCCTGCTTGTTATCTTTGGCTGGCCCTGGCTTTTCTGGGTGGACGGACTCACCTGCATAGCTGCTGCTATCGCATTGTACCTCCTGTTCCCGCCATCGGTTGCACCGCGCAAAACCGAACAGGAGGAAGAGGAGCACAAAAGTGGACTGTCTCCGTGGAGAGACAGCGATTATCTCCGGTTCTGTTTCCTCACCATGCTGAATGCCATCGTATTCATGCAGCTCATCTGGATTATTCCTGTGTTCTGGAAAGAATACTATGGCTGGTCGGAAACGCTGGTGGGAGTCATGTCTGCTATCAACGGACTGGTAGTTTTTATGGTGGAGATGCCACTGGTTTTCAAAATTGAAAAACTCCGGACACCCCTGTCATTTGTCAGGACGGGTCTCTTCCTTTATGCTATTTCCTACTGGAGTATCCTGCTGCCTTACAATCCGCTCCTGATGGTCACCATATTTACGATTATCATCTCGCTGGGAGAGGTGATGGTCATGCCGTTCAGTAGCAATTTTGTGTTTGGGCGTTCCAAGGGAAGTTATCAGGGACAATACATGTCACTTTACGGTATCGCCTATTCCCTGGCCAATACTGTTGCGCCACTTTACGGTACACAGGTAGCCGCAGCTTTCGGATACCCGACACTGTGGATGTTGCTCGGTGGCCAGGCTATCCTGGTGCTGTTCGGATTCTGGTGGCTGGAAAAGCGGATAAACTGAAGCCTTAGAGCTTGTTCAGGATTATCTGCCGGTGGCAAAAACAGGCTGATTTTTTGTCAGTTTTTGCATTTTTGAAGGCGCATAGCCGGAGCTACGTAACTGAAAAAAGGTGAAAAATGGCTAAAAATGAGACGGTTTTGACTCGGCGAGAGAATCCTGAACAAGCTCTTAATAAGGTCTCGTTGCCCGCAGATTGAGGAAGTGCTTGAAACCCAGTGTGAGCGAAAGCCGCTCTGCATTGAAGTGATAATTGATATCGGCAACCACCTCGAAATTGCGGAACATATCCCTGATGTAGAAATAGCCGAGTTCTGCTCCGACAGTATAGTCGAGCCCGTAACCCGTGTCATCCTGACCAGCCACTTCATCGCGGGTATCGAAGTAGTAGCGCAGTCCACCCTTGCCCAGCACAGTAAAAGCAGCTCTTTTGGTTCGTGCACAGCGATCGCCATTGGAGCGGTACATGCCCCCTCCAGCCTCAAACAGGGCAAATGGCGTAGTGGTCAGTGTTTCCTGTAAATCCTCTTTAGGATCGGCAGTGGCCTGCACGCCTGCGCCCAAGCGCACAACGCTCCAGTGCGTGCCCACATTGAACGCAAAAGCACCACCCAGCCCGATATTGGTTTTGATATTTTCGAAATCCGGTGCAGCTACAAAAATGGCCGGAACATCCATAAACATACGGGGGCCTTCCTGGGCATAAACAGAGGTGGTCAGCGCGGAAAATACGCACAGGGAAAGAAGCAGTTTCTTCATAGTATGGTGAAAAGTGTTTAATCAGACGGGGCGAAGGTATGGATTTAATCCTGTTGTATGACCACTTTAATATCTGTGTAATTAAAATGTGGAAGTATCATGTACTTGCTTCAGTGGTATTTCCGATTATTTATTGATTTGAACTGTTGCATGGAATTGCTTTCCGTTCATATTTTGCGCACAAATTCGATGTGGTCATGGCAAAAAAGGTGAAACCTGCCGTCTCCTCTTTTACGGGTAATAGCGGCATAAATTCTCAGGGACTTGAAAAGTGGCTTCCGGTCATTCTGGCCGGTACAGCGGCACTTCTTTTCTCTTCAGGTCTCAACAACGAAATGGTGGATGTGGATGATCATTCAGCTACCACCAACAATCCTGCCGTAACCCGGCTGGAGTTCTTTTCCGGATTCAATCTCGGCATGTTTGCCCCGCTTACCTGGCTTGGGTATGCTGTATGTTATCAGCTGGGCGGTGAAAACAGTTTCTGGTACCACCTGCTTGGGCTGCTTGTTCATGCATATAATGTATGGCTTGTATTCAAGCTGTTGCGTGAGCTTGGTTCCTCGTTAACTGTGGCCGGTTTCGTAACTTTCTTTTTCGGTATTCACCCCCTGCAGGTGGAGCCTGTTGCATGGATTGCCGGTTTCAGTACCCCTCTGTTTTCGTTATTCTCGCTGCTTTCTCTCCGTGCCTGGCTGCGTCACACCCGGTCGGAAGGCTTCGGTTCCGGTTACTGGTATGCCCTGATTTTCTTTGTGCTGGCGGGACTGGCCAAAACTGCTGCTGCCGCACTGCCATTATCATTGCTGGCAATTGATCTGTGGCTGCAACGCCCGCTTTCACGCCGTTCCGTCCTCGAAAAAGTGCCGTTTTTTATACTGGCACTGGCCATGGGTATTCTTACCCTCATATCGAGACAGCACGCCGGTCTTCCCGATCAGCCAGCTGATTTTTCTGTGACCGACCGCTTTCTGATGGTTTGTCAGACTATCGTATTCTACTGGAAGCAGATACTTTTTCCCGGAGGACTAAGTATCTGGTATCCGTTTGTCAGGGATAACGGAGCGTGGCACTGGACCTATTACGCTGCGCCGCTGATTCTGGTAACGGCTATGTATGCAGCATGGAGGTTACGCCGGACAGCCCCGGTTATTATGGCCGGACTGGCATTTTATCTGGCCAATATTATATTGTCTCTGCCTTTTGCCACATTCGGTACGTTTGAGCTGCGTTCCGACCGGTACAACTATCTCGCCATTATCGGAGTACTGCTGATATTAGCCTCCATTCCGGAATTGCTGCGTGTTCGCAGGCCCTCACTGGCAAATACAGCGTGGGGCGTCCTGTGTGCTGCCGGAATTATTTTTATGGTCAAATCGGGTTTGAGAATCAGAGACTGGCAAAATTCCCTGAAACTGATAGAAAGTTCGATGGCAGCTGCAGGAGACAACTTTGGAAAGGCATACCTGTGGAGAGGTATCATGCTGGCAGAACAGGGCAAATATCCGCAGGCCGTTCAGGATTTTGACAAAGCCATCAGTATAAACAGCCAGTTATATGAAGCCCGGAAGCAGCGCGGAAACCTGATGGGACCCATGAAAAAATTTGAACAGTCGGTTGCCGATTTGTCGGTGTATCTGGCCGTTGTTCCCGATGCCGCCGCCGAGTACTACAATCGCGGACTTTCCTACATCAATCTGGGTAAAACGGACGAAGCTATGGCCGACTTTAGCAGGTGTATAGAACTTGACCCCGGCTTCGCCCGTGCGTACCGCGCGCGCGGGAATACTTACCTGAAACTGGGTGAAACGAAAAAGGGGCAGTCGGATCTGGAAAAATACGAGGCACTTGGAGGCGGCAAATAGAAATCTGAATAATATGAAAAGTCAGCTCCGCGTTACGTGGAGCTGACACATCAAAACAAAACGAAAAACCAACTTTTAATATCTTTGGGCGTATTGAACCAAACGCCGGCATCTTGTCAGTTTCCTTCCGGGCGACTGCGAAGTTTCACAGATACAGGAATTGTTTTTCCAGAGCGCACGACCGCGAGGTCGAGTGTTTCACCCACCTTGGAACGGCCTATCTGCTCCAGCAGTTCGGCGGTAGTTGTGATAGCGGAGCCGTTTACTTTTGTGATAATATCCTTTTCCTGAAGGCCGGAGACAGCAGCGGAACCCTCCGGATCGAGGTCAACAACCACGGCGCCCTGAGTAAATTCCACTTCCAGTTCCTTGGCTACATAAGAATCCATAGTAGCAGCGTTTACTCCCAGATACGCGCGTTTGTACTCTCCATACTTGATCAGGTCATCGGCGATTCGCTTGACGAGGTTGACTGGTATGGCAAATGAATAGCCTGCAAACACCCCTGTGGGCGTAGCTATAGCGGAGTTGATTCCGATGAGCCTGCCTTCTGTATCTACAAGTGCGCCGCCCGAGTTGCCCGGATTAACCGCTGCGTCTGTCTGAATGAATGATTCAATCGCCTTGCCACCTTTGATGATGTCAATGTCGCGGCCCTTGGCACTCACAATACCCGCGGTTACTGTTGAAGTGAGGTCAAAAGGGTTGCCCACGGCGAGTACCCACTGACCCACTTTTACTTCGTCGGAGTTACCCGGATCAATGGCCGGCAAATCACTGGCATCAATTTTGATAACAGCCATATCAGTATTGGCGTCGCGGCCAACGAGGCGGCCACGGAACTCGCGGTTGTCGTGCAGGGTAACCTCAAACTCGTCGGCAAAGTCAACGACGTGGTTGTTGGTAATGATATAGCCATCGCTGGTGTAAATAACGCCTGAGCCGGTACCGGAGCGGGGTTGTGGCTCAAAACCGAATCCCGAGCCAAAGAAGTACTCAAAGGGGTTGGAGTAGCGCAGGTTTCTCTGGCGTTCATAAGCCGATGCCTTGCTTTCTGATGCCTTGATATGCACGACGGCAGACATGGATCGCTCGGCAGCTTTGGTGAAGTCAAAGGCAGGAGGTGCACCCCCATAGTTCGCCAGCTTTGCAAAAGACTGCTGTTGGGGAAGGTTGCTTACTGCAGGTTCTTTGTCGGTTAGTTTTACAGCCGCAAAAGTGACAACGCCACCCATGGCGCCGGCTAACAAGGTTGACCAAATCGTTCGCATAGTACTGAGTTGGAATTGAATGATTTTGATGAAATTTGCGACGCGAAAATCCGGGAACCCAAAAAGGTTTTTTCCCGTTATTGTTAGCGTCATTCGTTTCAAAAACCGGAGTCAATTCATCCTGTTCCGAAACGAACCAATGCAAAACTAAACGACACAGACAGGCTTTTGCTTCACCATTTCGGCACTTTAACGCCATATTAACCACTATTTTACATGAATAGCCGTCCGACAGAGGTCGCTCAACTGGTACCGATACTGCGCCCCGAAACGCAGCTTGAGCAGGATTTGATCTCTGTTCCCGCTTTTCAGTACGGATTGCTGTGGGGCGAACCGCGTTTCGGCCACCCGGAAGGCGTTGTGGGACTGCATGTCGGCGAAGTACTCGAAAATATTAACCGGATTCCGGAACTGGATGCCAGAGAACGCGAACAGCTCCGCCTCGTTGCACTTTCTCACGACACATTCAAGTATGCCGAAGACCGCTCAAGGCCCCGGAACTGGGAAAAACATCACGCGGTACTCGCCAGAAGGTTTATGGAGCAATACACTTCAGACACAACCGTACTCAATCTGATTGAAGCCCACGACGACGCTTATTACCTCTGGCTGGGTGCCTCCAGAAGCGGAGGAATCGTACAGATTGAAAAATTTTTCGACAGGGTAGGCAATAACCTGAAACTTTACTATCTGTTTTTCAAGTGCGATACACAAACCGGCGACAAAACCCAGGCACCACTGCGCTGGTTCGAGGAACTGATGAAAGATCACTTCGATCCGGTGGTTATCCGTCCGAACTGGCCATGGGAAAAGCTGAATAACAGAAAAAATAAATAATTACACAACAGGGTTAAAAATACTTAACTTTGCGGTTCAAAAATCAATACAGCAGTTCCCGCACATGAGGCAGTTAAAAATAACGAAGTCCAGTACCATCCGGGAGAGCCAGTCTCTCGAGAAATATCTTCAGGAAATTGGCAAGGTGGATCTCCTCACTCCCGAAGAGGAAGTGGATCTCGCCAAACGAATCAAGCAGGGCGACCAGATTGCACTCGAGAAACTGACCAAGGCAAACCTTCGTTTCGTAGTTTCTGTGGCCAAGCAATACCAGAATCAGGGTCTCAGCCTCTCCGACCTGATCAATGAAGGTAATCTGGGCCTCATCAAGGCTGCCCAGCGCTTCGACGAAACCCGGGGATTCAAATTCATCTCCTATGCTGTATGGTGGATTCGCCAAAGTATCCTCCAGGCACTCGCCGAACAAAGCCGTATTGTGCGCCTCCCGCTCAACAAGGTAGGTTCACTGAATAAGATAAACAAGGCATTCTCCGAACTCGAACAATCTTACGAACGCGATCCCAGCCCGGAAGAACTCGCAGAAATTCTCGAAATTTCTACCGATGAAGTGGAAACAACGCTCGGCGTCGCCGCCCGCCACGTTTCCATGGATGCTCCCTTCGTGGAAGGTGA
>JAJTFM010000073.1 GCA_021298575.1 Saprospiraceae bacterium
AAACGATGGTGTGGGGCTTTCCTCCATCAAGCTTTTACCTGACGGCAGTATCTGTGTTTCCGGGAAACGCGGAATTGCCTTCATGCAACCCGATGGCTTTATCAAAAAGGTTTATGACCTTGCATTTCCCTGTGTTTGTCTGGAAACAGACGCAAACGGCACCTTGTGGGCCGGTACGGGAAATGGTATTTTCAGGTATGATGCTGGCAGCGATACTTTTGTCAGGGTGATACAGGATGTAATTTCCGGAGCGGTCAACAGCCTGGTATCGCTCCCCGGCAAACGACTTGCGGTAATTACAGACCTGGAGCTGGTTATTCTGGATACAAGCCACCCGGAAAGTCCCGGTTTGTCGGGTTACTGGAATGAGGCCAGTGGTTTTCAACTGCTTGGAGCCTCTGATAATGGCAGCTATTTCGACGGGCGCTACCTTTGGGTGCCGGCGGGAACGGGCATTCAGCGGGCGGAAGCCGCTTTGCTTGACAATACGGTAATGTTGAGCAGCCGGTTGCGTACAGATAAAATAAATGGAAACCGGGTTGCTCTGGGTGATACCTTCCCGTCCGTTCAGGTGAGTTCGGATGTGCTGGATACAGATTTGAGCCTGATTAATCCGGTGGCAGGAGCATACGTTGTTGAATATTGTATTAATGGGGAACAGTGGGTCAGAACGACTGGTCTGAAAAATATTCATGTTTCCGGATTGTCCCACGGCAGCAACTACGTACAGTTTCGGGTACGTGCACCCGGGTTGCCGGAAGATAGGTGGCCTTCCACCGCTCTTGTAGCGGAGGCAGCCCTTCCACTGGTGCAGCGGGGCGTTTTCAAGGTATTCATTCTATTATTGGCAGGAGCGCTATTGTTTTCAGCACTGGCATGGTTCAGGCGGCGGCAGCTGGAGAAAGCGTTACTGAATCAGCTGGACCAGACGCGACTGAGTACTGTGCAGGCGCAGTTGAATCCGCATATACTTTTCAACCTGCTGAGCTCGCTGCAAAACTCGGTGGTCAACAGAAGCAGGGAGGAGGCGTCAGACCATCTGGTACGGATTTCGAGGCTCATCCGTGATACCCTTGAAATTTCCATTTCATCTTCTGAAAATGCGAAAGCTCCGTTTCCCGTTATTTCAGTCAGCAAGGAAGCCGATTTCTTGCGAAACTATCTTGGTCTGGAGGCGATGCAGCAAAACCCGCCGTTTTCTTTTGAAGTCAGAACCCGCCTCTCTATATCTCCGGATCTTGTGTCCATACCTCCATTGCTGGTACAACCCCTTGTCGAGAATGCGGTTATACACGGTGTCAGGCCCGCTATGCACAAACGCTGCGCCATAGAGGTCGAATTCCGGGATGAAGGTGAGAATATCATTGTCTCAGTGACTGACGACGGGACAGGAGTTGCCAACAGCGTTCGGAGCGGTACCCTCAGATACCGGTCCAGAGGATCAGAATTACTTGAAAAGCGCCTGTATTTGCTCGGAAAGCTGGGTTACCCGGCCAGTGTATCTGTCAGGCAGCGCGAAACAGGAGGAACCATTGCAGAAATCACCATAAAAAAAATTGTATGCGAGTCATTCTCATAGAAGACAATCCCCAGGTCAGGGAAATGTTGAAAAGTCTGCTTGTCAGGCATTTCCCGGAAGCCGTGGTGGTTGGCGAGTCAGAAAGCGTTGCCGACGGTATTGAACTGATCAATAACGTGGATGCAGATATTTGTATTCTCGATATTGAACTGCGCGATGGCAGCGTATTTGAGTTGCTTGAAAAAGTGGATCACGATGCACTGGATGGCACTTCACTGATATTCCTGACGGCATTTGGCACGTATGATTATGTTATCAGGGCCATGCGCAAATCGGCGGTTGATTTTCTGCTGAAGCCCGTGAATCCTGTTGAGCTAACAGCTGCCATTACCCGTGCAAGTGAAGAAATCAATCGCAGAAGTCAGCGCAAGAGGATAGATGATTTGAAAAGTCTGTTGAAGTCAGAGTTGAGTGTTGTGGTACACCCGAAACCCGAGCGTTTGCCGGTATTTCTGGCCAAAGGGGCGGTTCGGTATATAGGAGTTGATGAAATATTATATCTGGAGGGAGACAACAATGTAACCCGGGTTTTTACCGTGGAGGAGAAGCCGATAGTTTCTGTGAAAAACCTCGGGTTTTATGGTGAAATACTCACAGACCAGTATGCTTTTGTCAGTATATCCAAACGTCACCTTGTTAACAGCCGGTACATATACAGATATGATCCAGTTGACAGCTCTGTGGATCTTACGGATGGCTCGAAGATACTGACATCCAGGCGTGGTGGCAGGCAGCTGCTCGATTTTTTCCGGGATGTTTTCAGGTAATAAAAAACCCGCAGACGGCTTAAGTCTGCGGGTCGGGGGGAGAACCTGGTCTGTCCCAAGGCAAGGGTAACGCGGCAGGGGATTTACTTCTTGCTGCCGCGAGGATTAGAAACTTTTTTTGCTGATTCCTGCACTGATTCTGATGACATTCTGCCAGCGATAGAGTCCTGAACATACTGTCCCCAGGTGAGGTTATTGCCGCCATCCTTGTGCGCTTGTGCGCGCTCGATGGCCATATTTGCGGCATTTTCCACCACCCATTCAAAATTTTCCTCTCCCACGGAGTTTACATCTGCGTCCGGGGCAGGATTACAGAAGTCAATGGCATACGGAATGCCATCGCGTATGGCGAATTCGACTGTATTAAAGTCGTAACCGAGGTAGTGATTAATTCGTAATACAAGGTTGTGCATTTGCTGCCTCAGTTCTGCGGACACCTTATGATCGGCTACATAGCGGAGGTGATGCGGGTTACGGGGCTCGTAATCCATGATACGGACAAACTTTCCGCCGAGGCAGTAGCACCGAAAGTAGGCATCGAACTCGATAGCTTCCTGAAGAAGCATGACGAGCGTATTTGTTTCGTTGTATGCGTTGAAAAATTCGTCAAAATTGTGAATTTTGTACACATTTTTCCAGCCGCCGCCAGCATGAGGTTTCATAAAGAGCGGGAAACCCCCGAGGTATTCAATCATGCGTTCCCAGTCGAGCGGATACTTCAGGTTCCGGAAGCTCTGTCCGCTGGTATCCGGTGGCATTTCCTTGGACGGCAGGAGTACTGTTTTGGGAACCGGCACCCCGATTTTGGTAGAGAGGCAGTTGTTGAAAAACTTTTCATCGGCGCTCCACCAGAATGGATTGTTCAGTACGGCGGTACCATTCAGTGCGGCATTTTTCAGATATGCCCGGTAGAATGGTACATCCTGGCTGATGCGGTCAATCATGACAGCATAGGGTGTCGGGTTACCTTGCATCAGTTCATCCACGAGAACGGGCTCTGCGTGGATGTTCTTTACGTTTTTGGCGTTGATACGCGCTACGAAAGCCTCCGGGAACGAGACTTCCTTACCGTGGAGAATTCCGATTTTCTTCATGAGACAACAGATTTATACCCGGGCACCGAGAATTTGAAGAATTTTATGGATGCGTAAAGCTACGCATTTTTACTTCTTATTCGCGGTTTTTCCCCCGACAATTATTTTACGGCAGGAATTCTCAGAAAAGTTTTGCCCCAAAGGTATACAACCAGACCAGCGCCAGTACGGTGGTAGCCACCACTACACCCCGCATGGCCAGCTCCCATCGGCGGCGGCGGTACATGTTCATAAGCCAGAGGTTTGATGCAAGTGCCACGATGGCCAGCGTGCGTTCCCGGAAATTCTGCGACAGGCCGGTAGAGCTGGCGGCGCCCTTTATTTCCAGCAGGGAAAAAAGGTTCAGGAGGATGACATACAGCAGGGCTGGCAGTATGAGGCCGATGAGCAGGCCGATCCAAATCAGATTTCTATTTAGCATGGTATAAAATCAGGCGTCAAAGATAAAGCATTGCGCTCAAATTCCCATCTGCTCCATATCCTCCCAAAAACCCGGATACGACTTGTTCACTACTTCCGGGTTTTCGATTTCAACGGGAGCGAGCATGGCCAGGGTGGCAAATGACATGGCCATGCGGTGGTCGCCGTATGTGGTGAAGCGGGGTTTGTTTTCCAAATGGGCCTTGCCTTCCAGCATATAGTAGGTTATACCCTGTTTATTCATGCGTGCGGGCATTTTCATAAAAGACACGCCAACTTTGGCCAGTTCGGTTTTCAGGGCTGTTATTCTGTCCGTTTCCTTGATGTGCAGCGTTTCCAGTCCGGAAAAAAGTCCCTGCGTGCCCGTGCCCGCGCATACGACTGCCAGTGTCTGTGCCAGATCGGGGCAACGGGAAAAATCCTGCTCGAAGAAAGGTCGTGGCGGGCGTCCGTTTTTTCGGAGACGAATACCATCGTCTTCATAAGTGGTTGAAATGCCGAATTGAGTCATCATGTCGGCAAGAACAGCGTCGCCCTGCCAGCTTTCCCGGAAAAGCCCTTCGAGTTTAAGGTTAACATTTTCTGCAAAAACGGCCATAGCGTACCAGTATGATGCTGCCGACCAGTCGGCCTCCGTCACGAGCGCGCGCGGCTGGTATTTCCCGGGAGGAATCATAATCGCTTCGGGAGTCCGGACGGCATCGGCGCCGAAATAACGCATCATATGGAGCGTCATTTCAACATAAGGCTCGGAAACCAGCTTGCCTTCCGGCTTAAGGATTAATCCGGAAGGCAGGTATGGTGCAATGAGCAAGAGGGGTGATATGAACTGACTGCTTATGTCCGCCTGTACGCTGATTTCGCTAGTGCCGCTGCCGGAGAAAGGGCCTATCTGGAGTGGGGGAAATCCTTCCTTTTCCAGACAAACAATCTGAGCCCCCAGTGTATTAAGGGCCTTGACAAGGGGCCCGACAGGCCGCTCCTTCATTCTTTCGGAGCCGGTGAGTGTCTTGATACCTGGTTGCAGAGCCAGAAAGGCTGTCAAAAACCGGAAGGTAGTGCCTGCATCGCCTGCATCGTAGTGGTTGTCGGCAGGGGGCTCCGAGAGCAAGCGCTGAAGAGTTGTGGTATCCTTTGAGGAGGAAAGCCGGGTCAGCCTGGCAGTTGCAGGCACATCAGAAGTGAGTGCGAGTGCAATCAGCGCCCGGTTGCTGATGCTTTTGGAGCCATCGAGCCGGACAGTTCCCTGCAGATTTCGATTTCTGGATGATAGCGTTTTCAAGACCGTGACTCGTTGTGATCAATAACCTCCATGACTGTTCGGAAGGCGACGAACCGGCCCTCGTAGCGTTCCCTGTGCTGCTTCTGCAGTTCCGTGGCGAACTCTTCGTTGTACCGAACAAGATGTGCCATGTCCTTTGCCAGGTACTGGATGGTATAAATTTCAGAGTCGTCGTGCTCGTGGCTTAACAGGCGGCTCATCCTGTATGAGAGAAACATCCGCGTACTCATCACATCGGGTATGTGCTGATCTTTCATCCACCTGACCCAGTCGTCGTGGATGGCCATGTCAATTGTTACGGTTACATTATACAGAATCATACGTCCTTCAAATTTGGTCAAAAGTACGAAAATATACAGTTGTCACGTTCCCGAGCGCAGCTTTACTGCCGGCCGTTTTCAGGGTATAGCAGATGGTGGCATCGGTTTTGGACAAACTGGTGAAGGACGTACCAAGCACCCGCTATATCAGGGTAGTGAGGTAGACGCACAGGGTGCTCGTCCGCTGCCAACCATCAACCTCACCTATGTGACCAACGCACTGTGGGCTGGTAATTTTGGTACTTTTGATGTGAACGATGGTACGGAATCTTCGTGGAATTATGACACGCTGACACAGATTAATTTCAAGGGATTCAAAGGGCTTGAAGCCAATAACCAGCGGGCACTGATTGTACACCGGCAGATCATGAATCCCGTACTGGCGGAGGAACTTGGATATAAAGAATTATTCGACGAGGCTTTTCCTGATATTCCCGTGAGTGAGCGCTATTCCCGCAAGACGGTTGCATTTGCCATTGCGGCATACCAGCGCTCTATTCTCACTAATCAGGCGCCATTTCAGGAGTTTCTGAGAGGTAACCACGACGCCATGTCGGAGCAACAGAAGCGCGGAGCTATTCTGTTTTTCGACAAGGCAGGTTGTGTAAACTGCCACAATAGTCCTTCGCTCAACAGCGTACCCCACGAATTTTTCGCCCTTGGAGTTTACGATATGTATCAGAACCCGCGTGAAACATTCCGTACCAGCAAGGACGACAGGCGCAACCTCGGCCGTGCCGGATTTACCTACCGTGACGAGGATATGTTCAAATTCAAGGTGCCCCAGTTGTACAACCTGAAAGAGTTCGGGTTTTATTTTCATGGTGCGAGCAAACGCAGTCTGCGCGAAGTGGTGGAATACTTCAATAATGGTGTTACAGAAAATCCGAATGTGCCCAAAGACCGGATTTCCGGCTTCTTCCATCCGCTTGGCCTTTCGGATGAAGAAATGGATGACCTGACTGAATTCCTTGCTAATGGCCTGTACGATTCCAATATGCTTCGTTATAAACCCGATTTCGTCATGTCGGGCAGCTGTTTTCCGAATAACGATCCATTGAGCCGTATTGAGATGAGTTGCAAATAGTTGCAGGTTGCATTTTCAACAGTAGTGAGAGGCAGTAAAAGCTGTCTTTCACTGCTGTTTTCCAATAATATGGGTATTCAGGAACTTGAACAGAAATTTATTCGTTATCATTGTATTGTCAAACTAATTGTACAAGGAGTGCCACTTTTACTTTCTCTCTATTTCTCACCAAAAATTAACTACATGACTTTCAAAAATTCGTGCCTGCTGATTGCATTGGGGCTTTTCACATCGCTGAATGCCGATGCACAGGGTATAAACTTCGAACAAGGCACCTGGGATGAAATTCTGGCCAAAGCTGGAAAGGAAGGCAAACTCGTTTTCATGGATGCCTATACCACCTGGTGTGGCCCGTGCAAGATGATGAGCAAAAGCACCTTCACTGATGCCCGCGTGGCAGAGTTTTACAACAAGAACTTCATCTGCGCCAAAATAGATATGGAAAAGGGTGAAGGCCCGGCACTGTCGGAACACTACGGCGTGCAGGCTTATCCTACACTCCTGTTCGTGAACGCGAATGGCGCACTGGTACACAAGGGAGTTGGTTATATGGAGCCCAATGGTTTCATAGCACTCGGTGAAAAGGCGCTTGATCCGGGATCACAACTTGAAAACCTGGTTCGTCAGTACGAATCCGGTCGCTCGGACTTGCCGTTTGTGGTGAAACTGATCGGAGCCCTTGAAAGCGCCAACGACCAGCGTGCTTCCGAGATCGGCTCAAAGTTCGTGTCTTCACTGACCTCTTTTGACAACCCGGAGGTGTATCCGCTGTTGCGTCAGTATGTCTCTGACCCCACCTCCCCGGCGTTTGCCTATCTGGTGAAAAACAAATCCGTCATTTTTGAAGGGGAGCCTGAGGAAACTGTCAACAGCAGTGTTCTGGATATTTTCATGCGTTATTTTGCAGAACGCAATCTCGACATGCCAGCCATGGAGGCTATCATGCTGAAGTATTATCCGGATGCAAAGGGCGAAACACTGATGAAGTTCAAGGCCTTCTGGTATGCACAGCAGGAAGATCAGGAGGGTTTCCTGGAGGCTACCTCTCAATGGCTGAATACTTATCCATCAGACAGTCCCGACTTTCTGAATCAGATTGCCTGGATGTTCCATCAGCTGGAGCCGGGAGAAAAATACCTGAAAAACGCACTGAACTGGGCGCTTCAGGCGGTAAAACTTGAGCCGGGGTATAATAATCTTGACACGACGGCATGGCTTTACTCTGATCTGGGTGACAAGAAAAATGCGAAAAAATATGCCAACAAGGCCATCGAGGCAGCCAAGAAGGCTGGCGAAGATTACACGGGTACGCAGGAACTGCTCGACAGTCTGAAGTAAGAGCTTGTTCAGGATTCTCTCGCCGAGTCAAAAACGGGCTGCATCTTTCGTGAGAGTGATGCAGCCCGTTTGTTTATCGGGCTCCAGTGCCGGAAATACTAGTAACGGCGCTTCTTCTTGCCTTTTTTATCCCATTTATCGAAACCGGCGTCTTCAGACCGGCCCTTTTTGTCTTTTTGTGGCGCGGCATCATCAACACGCACCCTGCGACCGTTGATAGTGAATTCGCGGAGGCCCTGGCGAACCACATTGACGTAGGCATCATCAATATCGAAGTGCATATATGCCTTGTTCAGGTCAATCTGGCCGATACTGCCTCCCGGCACATTGAAACTGCGCGAGAGAAATTTTATAAAGTCTTTTTTGTTGATACCATCCATTTCACCCACGTTCAGGAACAGACGCGCCATTTGTCCGGAAGTTGCTGTTTCTTCTCCCCTGCGGCGTTCACCTTTTGGACGAATATTGATATCAGGAGCATTTTTGTAATAAGAGAGGAATCGGTTGAACTCCACGCTGGCGAACCTTTTGATCAGCTCTTCTTTGGAGAGGTCTTTCAGCTCCTCCGTGATCCAGGGCATAAACGGCTCTATTTCAGCGTATTGTACCTCCTGGCTATGAATGCCCCGAATAATCTGGTATAGTTGCTGTTCGCAAACTTCCATGCCCGTTGGCAGTGGATGTTTGGTGAATTTTGCCTTGTTTTTGCGTTCGATCTGCGGGATTCTGTCCTCGAACTTGGGCGTAATGATAGAGATACTCACACCTTTTTTGCCAGCCCGTCCGGTACGACCTGCGCGGTGTGTGTATATCTCGATTTCATCGGGGAGTCCGTAGTTGATGACGTGCGTTATTTCCTGCACATCGAGGCCACGGGCAGCTACATCGGTGGCGATGAGCAACTGCAGATTTTTTTCGCGGAAGCGCTGCATCACCCTGTCGCGGTCGCCCTGAGCGAGGTCACCGTGCAGGGCATCGGAGTTATAGCCATCGCGAATCATTTGTTCCGCGATTTCTTTGGCTTCGATTTTGGTACGGCAGAAAATAAGCCCGTAAATGCCCGGGTTGGCGTCTACCACCCTTTTAAGTGCTGCGTATCGGTCGTCGGCGCGGCACACATAATAGCGGTGTTCGATATTTTCGTTGCTTTGGTTGCGGCCGCCGACAGTGATTTCCTTCGCGTTATCCATATAAGTGGCGGCAATACGGCGCACCTCTTCGGGCATGGTAGCTGAGAAAAGCCAGATTGACTCCCTGTTTTCACAAGCGGCGAGAATTTCGTCAATAGCTTCTTTGAAGCCCATATTGAGCATTTCATCGGCTTCATCGAGAACGATACGTTCAACCAGGTCGAGCTTGATGGCCCGGCGGCTCATCAGGTCCATGAGTCGGCCTGGCGTTGCAACCACGATTTGAGCGCCTGCCTTCAGTTGCCGGATCTGGCCTTCGATGCCTGCACCGCCGTAGACGGCTACTACCTTGTACTGGTGGGCGAATCTGGAGTAATTTTCCAGGTCGTTGGCTACCTGAACGCACAATTCGCGAGTCGGGCACATGATGAGCGCCTGCACGTTGCGCGCTGACGGGTCAATACGCTGGAGGAGAGGCAGACCGAATGCGGCTGTTTTACCGGTACCCGTCTGGGCGAGAGCGATAAGGTCAGTGTCTCCGTCGAGTGCTACCGGAATAACTGCCTCCTGAATGGGTGTTGGATTTTCGAAACCGAGCGCGACGATGCCTTGCAGCAGGTCGTCGGCGAGGCCGAGCTGTTGGAAAGAATTCATAAAAGTGTTGACTTTACATGGCCCCGGGACGGATTGACGGCATGACGAACGACTGCTGAATCTGATCCCGGAAACTACCCCCCAAATCCTTTTGATTGCTGAGTCGCAAATAACTAAGTCAACACTGCCCACTGCCAGTTACCGGTTACCTTTTACAGGCCCGGCCTGATGGAAAAATGAAATTTTTAGAAAACTCCTGCAAAGGTAGAATTTTCTTTGGAATATGCAACAAAAAATATCCTTAATTGGAGTTTTGTTCCAAAAAAAGTGCTTTTTTTGTTAAATAATTCTGAAAAGCGCCTTTTGGCACAATGTATTACCTGAAGTTTACGAGCGACTGGATCAGTCCGAGTCCGTCGGTATTGGCGAGTACGGCTTCGGCTGCGCGTTCCGGGTGCGGCATCATACCGAATACATTGCGAGTGGCATTGCAGATACCTGCGATGTTGCGCGAAGCACCGTTGGGGTTTGAGCCCAGGCTTTCGTTCCCGTTTTCATCGCAGTACCGGAACAAAATCTGGTCATTTTTTTCCAGTTCGTTGAGCGTGTTTTCATCTGCGTAGTAGCGACCTTCGGCGTGTGCGATGGGTATTTTCAGTGCGCGGTTCAGGTCGAGGCCAGTAGTGACGGGCGAGTTGTTGGTGATCGGCTTGATCCAGGTATTGCTACAGATGAATTTGAGATTTTCATTTCTCAGCAAGGCGCCGGGCAGCAGGCCGCTTTCGCAGAGGATCTGGAAGCCGTTGCACACACCGAACACGAAACCGCCCTCATTGGCGAAGGCTTTGACTGCCGTCATTACCGGGGAGAATTGTGCGATAGCTCCGGAGCGTACATAATCTCCGTAAGAGAAACCGCCGGGCAGCACTATACAGTCTTCCTTTGGATTGAAGCCTGCGGGAAGCGATATTTCCTTGTGCCAGATCTTGACCACATCCCTGTTCATGACCTCACCGAGAACATGAACCATGTCGTCATCACAATTGGATCCCGGGAAAACTATTACGCCGAATTTCATAACTTGAAGATAAATGCCTGATCAATGAGGGAATAGTGACGGAATCTTCCCTGCCATGCGTTTTTTCCTTTGTGGAAGTGAGTATGCCATTGGTTACCCCACTGCCTCCGAACTGTTTGTCGTCGCTGTTCAGAATTTCTGTCCACTTGCCGGGGTAAGGTACTCCTATGGTGTAGGTATCTATGGTATTGACATTGAAATGGCATACGACGAGCAGCGTCGGGTCGTCGGGGCCGCCTTTTCGTAGATAAACGATGACGGAATTGCCGATATCATCGCCGGAAATCCACTCGAAGCCTTCCGGAGAGAAGGCGTGCTGCCAGCATGCAGTGCGGGAGGCATACACACTGTTAAGGGTCTTCACCCAGTTTTGCACGCCCTTGTGGTAGTCGTACTGGAGCAATTGCCAGGGTACGCCGAGATCGTGGCTCCACTCAGTTGTTTGTCCTATTTCGCCGCCCATGAACAGCAGCTGATGTCCGGGGTGCATCCACTGGTGGCCGAGCAGGGCGCGCAGATTGGCGAATTTCTGCCATTCGTCGCCGGGCATTTTATGTACGAGCGATCCTTTCATGTGTACCACTTCATCGTGACTCAGCGGCAGCATGAATTTTTCGGAGAACATATACACCATGGAGAAAGTAATCTCATTCTGGTGAAAGCGCCGGAAAATCATGGGTCTTTTGAAATACTGGAGGGCATCGTGCATCCACCCCATCATCCATTTTTGTCCAAATCCGAGTCCGCCATCGAAGGTGGGTCTGGTTACTCCCGGAAAGGCTGTACTTTCCTCTGCAATGGTTTCCACGCCCGGGTAATTGCTGTAAACGGCTTCGTTAAAATCCTTCAGGAAGCTGACAGCCTCCAGATTTTCGCGGCCGCCATATATATTGGGTATCCACTCCCCTTCTTTTCTGGAATAGTCGTGGTACAGCATGGAGGCTACGGCATCTACCCGCAGTCCGTCGGCGTGGTATTTATCGAGCCAGAACAGTGCATTGGATATGAGAAAACTGCGCACCTCGTTGCGGCCGTAATCGAACACATAACTGTTCCAGTCGGGGTGATAGCCGCGCTTCATATCGGCGTACTCGTACAGGTGTGTGCCGTCGAAATAGTAGAGTCCGTGTATATCGCCCGGAAAGTGAGAGGGAACCCAGTCGAGGATAACCCCTATTCCGGCCTCGTGGAAGCGGTCGATGAGATGCATCAGATCTTCGGGCGACCCGGCCCTGCTGGTGGGTGCGAAGTATCCGGTTACCTGATATCCCCATGACGGGAAGTAGGGGTGTTCCATAACGGGCATCAGCTCGACGTGCGTGAAGCCCATTTCCTTTACATAGGGTACCAGATCATCGGCCAGTTCGCGAAAGTTGAGCGAGCGGTTTCCGTCGTGGCCGATTTTCTTCCAGGACCCCGGGTGAATTTCGTAAACAGAATACGGCTTCGGGGAGTCCTTCTGCGCGGTGCGGCCGGATATCCAGTTATTGTCTTTCCATTCGTAGTCAAACTCCCAGACAACAGACGCCGTTTTGGGCGGAATTTCCCAAAATAGTGCATACGGATCACCTTTGTCGAGCGTAATACCATCGTGCGTTTCGATACGGTATTTATATACAGCCCCCTTACCCAGTCCGGGGACAAACCCCTCCCATATTCCGCTGCTGTCCCATCGGGGAAGCAGTACGTGGCTGTCGGGATTCCAGTTGTTGAAATCGCCTGTCAGATAAACACTTTTTGCGTTGGGAGCCCAGACGGAGAAACACACACCTTTTTCACCCTCGTGAGAAACGATATGGCTGCCCATTTTTTCATAAAGGCGAAAATGTTTGCCGCTTTGAAAGAGGGCTATGTCGAAATCGGTGAGAAGAGAAAAGGGTTTAACCATGGCCAGAAATACTTGAATATAAGGCGTAAGGTAAGGCAAAGAAATCAAGTGCGTGAGATTATTGAAATACTGATATATCTTTACAGCCGATAATTACACTTGAAGCCATGACGGAGCAATTGCTGCAGGAAACGGAACAATACATCAGAGACTTCTTCGCCGGGAATCTTTCGGAGAAATATGTCTTTCACAATCCAGAGCATACCGCTCAGACAGTGGCTGCCGCCCGAATACTGGGGGAGGGATTCAAGTTGAACGACCGCGATATGACGGTGCTGCTGCTTGCTACCTGGTTTCACGATTCCGGATACACCAACGGGCCTGACGAGCATGAAGAGCGCAGTTGTGGTCACGCCGAGCGCTTCCTGACGGGAAAAGTGAGTACAGACGAACTCGATGACATAAAAGCGTGCATCAGAGCCACCCGGGTGCCTCAGAAGCCCTTTTCTGTGCTCGAGCAGATAATTTGTGACGCAGATCTGAGTCACCTCGGTATGCAGACGTACTGGGACAGGAACAGCAGGCTCCGGCAGGAGTTTGCACTCACCAGAGATATCGTTATGAGCGATAACGAGTGGGTTGATTTCGAGCTGAACTTTATGTTAACGCACGAATATCATACGGTTGTGGCGCAGGAATTATTTAATAAACGCAAAGCAAAACACGTACAGTTGTTACTCAAACAAAAACGCCGGCTCAATCCGGATTCAGCTCCCTCAGTGGACGAAATATCTTTGCTCGATGAAAAAGAGCGGGGCGGTGATATGAAAAAAGCCATTCGCGAAACGGAAACTGAAATCAAGATGGCCAGAACCGGGCGAGGCGTCGAAACCATGTACCGGACCACCTATCGCACGCATACCAACCTGAGTGCCATGGCCGACAGCAAGGCCAATATCATGCTTTCGGTAAATGCGGTGGTTATCTCCATCCTTGTTTCCAATCTGTTCCCCCGTTTACAGGAGAGCGACAAGGTTAATATCAATCTGCTTATTCCGGTGATCCTGCTCACTTGCACTTGTCTGGGATCCATGGTTTTTGCCACTCTTGCCACGCGACCAAAAATTACAGAAGGCAAAGTGACGCGGGAGGCTATCAAACAGCGAAAGGCCAACCTTCTCTTCTTCGGAAACTTTCACAGCATGCCGCTCGACGATTTCCAGTGGGGGGTGAACGAGATGCTCTCCGATCCGGAATTTCTTTACAGTTCAATGAGCAGAGACCTGTATTTTCTCGGAATTGTGCTGGCGAAGAAATACCAGTACCTCAGCATCTGTTACAATATCTTCATGTACGGACTGATTGCGTCGGTGCTTGCTTTTGGTATTTTGTTGGCAATATAAACCATAAGCGCCAGTTTTCACAAAAACTATCGGTCTTGCCTGTCCGTTTGTACCGGCAGACAACATAAAAACAGTTTCTATGAAAAAACTCGGTTTTTTCTTCGTGTCGGCCCTGGTTGCCGTTTCCTGCAACAAGAGCGAAAAGCCGGCGGGTGGTCCGCCACAGGGAGGTTCTCTGGCCGTTGGTGCGGTAGAGGGTTTCGTTGCGCGTGCCACTGAGCTGGCTGAAAATGTAACGGCAGCGGGTGCACTGGTGCCCGGCGAAGAGACCGAACTTCATCCGGAGGCGTCGGGCAGGGCCATCAGCATCAACCTCCCCGAGGGCCGTTCGGTGAAGAGGGGAGATTTGCTGCTCAAGATATTTGATGAAGACCTGAAGGCACAGCAAAAGAAACTGGAAACCCAGCTTCGTCAGGCCGAAATTACGGAGCAACGCCTGGGGGAATTGCTTAAAGTGAAAGGGGTCAGTCAACAGGAGTACGATCTGGCGGTTTTGAATGTACAGACGCTTAAGAGCGACCTGGAGCTGGTACGCATTAACATATCCAAAACGGAACTTCGCGCGCCCTATGATGGTATAATCGGTCTTCGCAGGCTCAGTCCGGGGGCTTATGTTACCCCGGCGACGGTAGTAACCACCATTCGTGCCAGCAGCGGACTGAAACTGGATTTCAGTATTCCGGAGAAATACAACCAGCTCATCAGGGTGGGTCAGGGCGTCAATTTCAGGGTGGAAGGTGATGCATCCGAACATACCGCTACGGTGATTGCCACAGAGCAGATGATTTCGGAAGATGCGCGCAACCTGCTCGTACGCGCATTAGTGCGCGAGAGCCGCGGGTTGTTGCCGGGGGCTTTCGCCGAAGTAAATCTGATCCTGAAAAACAAACCACAGGCGCTGATGATTCCCAATCAGGCTGTTATTCCGCAGGCGCGGGATAAAAAGGTAATCCTGTGTAAAGAGGGAAAGGCCCGGTTTGTGACCGTAAAAACCGGAATCCGCCAGTCGGGACTGGTGGAGATACTGGAAGGAATCCAGGCGGGGGATACGGTTTGTACCACGGGGGTACTGTTCCTCCGCCCGGATTCGCCGATCAAGTTCTCCAAAGTGGACTAATCCTGAACAAGCTCTGAGAATCAGGCCTGCGCAGTTGGAGTTCCGAAATTCATCGGAGGCAGCGACTGGTCAGGCTCGTCAATTTTTCCGAACTGCGATTCGTATTTCAGAACATTTTCGCGGAGCGCTGCCAGCAGGCGCTTGGCATGTTCGGGCGTGATGACAATACGCGACTTCACTTTAGCTTTGGGCATATTGGGCATCATACGGATGAAGTCAATGACAAATTCCGCATTGGAATGAGAGATAATTGCGAGGTTTGAGTAAACACCCTCTGCTACCTCATCGGAAATTTCGATGTTGATTGCCGGTTGGCCGGGATTTTTTCCGTCAGACATTGGATTTAAAATTAGTTGTCAAGAATCAAAAGTCAGGGCGCTAAGGTACATGAATTTCCCTGGAGGAATTTCCTGTTTGTGGTCCGAGACTGTTGAACGGGCGCATTTCCTCTCCGAGCCAGTTGCTCCATTCGTCTATCTGAATGATTTTTCTTGCCTGGCGGGTAGTCTTGCGACGCAGGTAACTCATTAAAATACGGGGAGACCTGCTCCAGAAGGTACGCTTTTTGTCTGTACTGCGGATTGTCATGACGGATAGAATTTAGAGGTGAATGGGATGTATGTCAAGTAATTGATTACAAATAACTTAACGGCACTACACTGCAAATAGTTCGCCAATTCGACCCGGTTTTGGTTAAACTTTGTCAAAATGTCGAAAAAATTGATTATTTTTGAAAAGGCGGGATATAAGCTACCTTTGCGCCCGCCATCATCAACAAGTAATTGTCAAACACCCCGGCTACCGGTTAACATTATGAGCGAAATACTTTCCATCGTCATTCCAGCCTACAATGAGGAGCGTACCATTCACCTGATTCTCGACAAGGTGAAGCAGGTGGAGCTGATCGGAGGCCTTCAGAAAGAGATTATCATCACCAACGATTGCTCCAAAGACGATACGGAAGGCGCCATCCGGCGGTATATGGATGCAAATCCCGCACTGAATATCCGTTACCTGAAACATGAGGTGAATCAGGGCAAGGGGGCTGCACTTCATACCGGCATCAAACACGCCTCCGGAAAATATACGGTTATTCAGGACGCAGATCTGGAGTACGATCCCGCCGAGTACAATATTCTCATCAAACCCATTCTGGATGGCTATGCCGATGTGGTTTTCGGCTCCCGTTTCATGGGCGGAAAGCCGCACCGTATTCTGTTCTTCTGGCACAGCATCGGTAATAAAATGCTCACCTTCGTATCCAATATGTTCACCAACCTGAACCTGACGGATATGGAAACCTGCTACAAGATGTTCCGTTCCGACATGTTGAAATCGTTGACTTTACAGGAGAAACGGTTCGGATTTGAGCCGGAGGTGACTGCGAAGATCAGCCGCATACCCAATGTGCGCATCTATGAGGTGGGTATCTCCTACTATGGCCGCACGTACGCCGAAGGCAAGAAAATTGGCATGAAGGACGCCTTCAGGGCTATTTACTGCATACTAAAGTACAATACCTGGGCCCGTTAATGCTACAGCCTGCCCTTACAGACCTCATAAGACGGGAGATTGAAAACATTGGTGGTTCTGCCCGCGAACAGACACTGTCGCTGGCAGTGCTCATGGAACGCGCTTTCATAGAGGCCACCCGACAGGAGCAAATTGCCTTCAGTACGCTTTTTGCCCGTATATCTTACGTGGGACAGCGTTTCGGACTCCCGGGGCACACGGTCGAAAAAGTACACCAGTTCAGACTGGCAGCACGGAAGGCCCGAAACAGCGGATTTGTTTCTGCCGAAACGGTACAAATGGGTAAAGAGGCTATTTTTCTGGCCCTCGACGCCCTGTCATCTGCCGAAGAAGTCAGTCAGGTATCGGAAACACTCCCACTGGCCGGGCATGCCCTTTCGTACGAACCGGGATTCAATCTCCGGGTACTGGCGCTTCGGGATATCCCGGAGCAGCATATCATGGTGGTTACCGAGGAGGAAAATCCCGGAAGGGAAATGATACTCCGCTACAATGTGCCTTCCCGGAACGAGAATTTCATGCCCACCATACGCACGATCCGGCAGGTGTTCGACTTTCCGGTCACCCTTCAGTTGCTCGACGTGGAGGAAGACGAGTCGGGAGCGCTGGTGCCGGCAGGAATTGTGGTGGAGCCTGACTATTTGATGGATGTATCGGCTATTTCCGAGTGCTTTGGGGATGCTGGTCCAGGCAATATCCCTTTGTGTATGCGCCCATGCCGGATTCGCAGGTAAAGGAAATCGCCAACAAGTCGCAAAAACACTATCTCAACCTCAGGGCCATGGCAACGGAAGGTTTTGCCCGTCAGGATATAGACCCCGCCGCCTGTTTTCTGGAGCCTTCCTTTTACAGCAACCTGTACGGAATTCAGGGCCGGCTCGATCTTTTTTACCGCAGCGGCAATCAGTCGGCCATTGTCGAGCTGAAAAGCGGAAAGCCCTTCAAGCCCAACAGTTACGGTATTGCAAGGAGCCATTTTACCCAGACGCTGCTGTACGATTTGCTGGTTAGATCTGTGTTCGGCAAGAGAACCGATCCGGTGAAGTATATCCTGTACTCCGGGGAGGACACGAATCTGCTCCGATTCGCACCCACCATCGGCCCTGAACAGATGGAAGCAGTACAGGTACGCAATCACCTGGTGGCCATTGAGCGCATGCTGACAAAAATTGTACCCGGAGACATGACTGTCCCTGTATTCGGCAAGTTGAAAAGCGCGGGCAAGGCCGGATTCACTGACCGCGACTACGGCCGTTTTGACCGGGCATACGGTCAGTTAAACAACACGGAAAAAAAGTACTTCAACGCCTTTTGCGGTTTCATCGCGCGGGAGCAGTGGCTCGCGCGCGTGGGCGAGGAAAGCAGCGACACCCTGAACGGCAATGCCAGTCTGTGGAGAAACTCCATGGACGAGAAAACGCAGCAGTTCAGCATGCTGAGCCACCTGGAGATACTGGAAAACCGGGCTGATCAGGAAGAGCCCGCGATCATTTTCAAAAAAACACCCCGAACCAGCGACCTGTCGAACTTCAGAACAGGAGATATAGCCGTTTTATACCCGGCGGTGAACGAGAAAGACACCGTTTTGCAGCATCAGGTTATCCGCTGCACTATTGTGAGACTTGAGAAGGAGCTGATAGAAGTGAAGCTGCGTTACCGGCAGAAAAATCTGAAAACATTCGAGACCCGGGGCTTCTGGTGCCTGGAGCCGGATATGATGGATTTCGGCTTTCTGGCGATGTACAGAAACTTGCTGGAATGGGCGGAGGCACCGCCGCAGGTCAGGTCGCGCGTGATGGGTATCACCGCAAAAATGCCTCCTGATAACTGGAAAACGCCCTTCGGCATTGTACAGAAAATAGTGGAAGCCCCGGGCTTTTTCCTGTTGTGGGGACCTCCCGGCACTGGCAAAACCAGCGTTGTGTTGCGCGACCTTTCCGAGTGGATCCTGAATCACACGGAGGAGAACCTGTTGTTACTGGCATATACTAACCGGGCGGTGGATGAAATCTGCGAGGCACTGGAGAGCATTGGTCCGGATGTGCGCGATCACTATTTGCGTATAGGGAGCCGTCACGCAGCATCCGCGCGTTTTGGAGATCAGCTCCTGAGTATCAAAACAGCGAATTGCAAGAGCCGGGCGGAGTTGCTGAAGGTACTGGAAAGCCACCGGATATTTGTGAGTACCGTTGCCTCGTTCGGACAGCAGGAGGCATTGCTGAAACTGAAAAAATTTCACCGGCTGGTGATAGACGAGGCATCCCAGATACTGGAGCCTCAACTGACAGGTCTGCTCACCCATTTTGAGCATTTCACCCTGATTGGTGATCACCGCCAGTTGCCGGCTGTTACAGCGCAGCGCCCTGAAAATACCGTTGTGAACGATACCGACCTGAATGAAATGGGACTCACTGATCTGCGCGACTCCTATTTTGAGCGGCTGTACAGGCTCTGTCTGCGCAACAACTGGCACTGGGCATACGACCAGCTGGACAAACAGGGTCGGATGCACGACGAGATCATGCAATTTCCCGGGAAATGGTTTTATGACGGAAACTTGCGCGTGTTTGATCCCCGGAAACAGCAGAACGGGTTGCAGATGCCCGGGCACGAGATGTCAGATCGTGTGCTGGGCGATTTGCTGGGTAGTCGCAGGGTGGTTTTTCTGCCGGTGAAACCGGATGGCAGAGCGACTGCCGTGCAGAAGACAAGCCGGGAAGAGGCCGATTTGTGTGCGCGCATCGTGGTGTTCTTCAAGGACTGGTGGAAGGCGGAGAAGCGCGTATGGCATGCCGATAAAACCCTGGGGATTATAACGCCCTGGAGAGCGCAGATAGCGCAGATACAGTCGGCCCTGGCCGAAGCGGGAATCCGGCCGGGCGATGTTACGATAGACACCGTGGAGCGCTATCAGGGAGGTGCCCGGGATGTTATCATCGTTTCTACTTGTGCAAACAGCGAGTGGCAACTCGCCTCACTGGTCAGTCTGAGCACAGAGGGCGTTGACCGCAAGCTGAACGTGGCGCTCACACGTGCGCGCGAACATCTTATTATGATAGGTAATCCTGAAATACTGAAAAAAGACGAGCGTTACAGGGCGTTTATGGAGTTGTACGGGGTGGACAAGATCTGACCAGAAAGCTCCGCGGACAGATGACGCACGCATTGAAACACAATATAAAATCACTCAACAATGGACACGTCAAAAATCACAATTCAGGCGGTCGTTGCTGCTGACAGGCAGAAAGTCTGGGACTGCTACACGCAGCCCGAACACATCACGAAGTGGAATTTTGCAACAGATACATGGCATTGCCCTGCAGCGTCAAACGACATGCGGGTTGGCGGAAAGTATCTGGCGCGAATGGAGGCGAAAGACGGTAGTTTCGCGTTTGACTTCGAGGCGGTTTACAACGAAATTGTTGACGGTGAAAAATTTACCTATACCATGCCGGACAACAGAGAGATTCAGGTGTCCTTCGAACAGACAGATGACAAAACCCGGGTAACAGTGACCTTCGATCCGGAAAATGTAAACCCCGTTGATCTGCAGCGCAGCGGATGGCAGTCAATACTCGACAATTTCAGGAAATACGCGGAAGAGAACTAGAACCTGTTTGAGTCAGGTTTTTCTTCAAAAAGTATCCATGCCTCCCTTATCTTTGTAGTGGTGGCAACGCTTTTGTATGCCTTGAACAGAGTATAAAAGTAAGATATCAATTTGAAAGTTGCGATTGAGACATTTCTGGAATCAGTCAGGGCTCTTTGTTCGAAAGTTTCGGACAAAGAGCTGGAATATCTGCGGGGCGGACTGACCGTCACGGAGTTAAAGCCGAGGCAATTTTACATACAAGCCAACACGGTACAGAAGGAAATAGGATTTGTTTATTCAGGGCTACTGCGAGCGTTCTTTGTTGATAACAGCGGAAGCGAAATTTCTGTAAAATTTATCAGAGAGGGTGAATATGCGACGCACTACCCTGCTTTTATCAGTCAGACACCCTGCAAATACTATTTTCAGTGTATTGAGCATTCGATCATTGTCAGTCTTTCATATCGGTACATACAGGATGGCTATGACAATCACCCAGGTCTTGAGCGATATGGCAGACTGATAGCCGAGGAGGTACTGAAGTCACAGCAGAGAAGAATTGAGAGTTTTCTTTTTGACAATGCGGAAACCCGCTACCTGGATTTCATCCGTGAAAATCCGGATTTATTCGGGAGAGTATCCCTTTCCTTTCTTTCATCATATCTGGGCATAGAGCGACAGTCACTGACCCGAATCAGAAAAAGGCTCGCCCGCCACTGATTTTGGCACATTGGTGTCAGGTGTCTGCCGTTGGATCAGGCGACTTTTGTGTTGCGATGGCTCAGAGTCATCAGGTGACCATACTGGTGAGAAATAAATCAGCCGTTTCGTTATCGCACAGGAACCTCACCGTTATGGAGGGGAATGTTCTGGACAGATCTGCTGTTGCCGGAGCACTGGATCATTGTGATGCTGTTATGCAGTGTCTTGGTGTGGGAGGCAAAGGCACGGGCAAGCCAACCACCTTTGTGTCGGATGCAACCAGAATAATCATTGACGAGATGGAAAAGCGGCAAATCAGAAGACTGATTGCCATGAGCAATGTCGGTGCCGGAGACAGCGCTTCGTTTCAGCCGTGGTTTTTCTCAAAGATTATCCTGCCTTACTTTATGAGTTGGCTGAAGGTAATCATAGACGACAAGAACAGAATGGAGGCTGACATTATGGGTAGCAGCCTGGACTGGACGATTGTTCGTTGTCCGAATATTACCGACAAGCCTGCGAAAGGCAGTTGTAACGTTACCCTGGACGGCAAAGGTTTAAGGCTTTCTGTTACATTGGGCGACATGGCCAGATTAATGGTCGGACAACTGACAGACAGCTCGTACTCAGGGAAGGCTCCCTGCATTAGCAACTGATATGCGAGTGCTAGTCATTTTATTCATACTCAAATCCATTGCCATGGATGCACAGACTGATTTTGTGACCACCCGGATTGGCACAATTGCCGTTCAGCAGAAACGGGTTGTATCGGAAAAAACGCCGCTGATTTTCCTTCACGGGGTTTATCTCGACCATCACCTTTGGGATGTCCAGGTGAACGCGATAAAGGATAGAACCATCGTCACGCTGGATATGCCGTTTCACGGATCAAGTCGGAAGGTCAGCACAGACTGGACGCTCGATGATTGTGCCGGGATGCTGATTCAGGTACTGGACAGTCTGCAGATACCCAAAGTTATAGCTATAGGTCACTCATGGGGCAGCATGACCATTATTCGGGCCGCGGACAAATATCCGGAGCGGTTTGAAAGCCTTTTCCTCTGCAATATGCCGTTTGAGGCTGTCGGCAAGGCGCAGAAATGGCTTTTCGGGTTGCGTCATTCGCTATTAGTTTTCAGAAAATTTTACGCAAAACAGGTTGCCGGATCCTTGTTTGGGAGAAAATCCGCCAATAATCCGGAGCTTGTGGCTCAGCTGGAGCGCTCCATGGGAGTTCTGTCGGGCAGAGAGGTGAAACTGACCGACAGGAAAGTGATTATTGACGCAGAAGATGCCACAGCGCTGATTCGTCGGTTGAAAATCGGAGCAATTGCGGTAAAGGGCAGGGAGGATTATGTTCCCGTACCTCCCGGTATGGAAACAACCATAATAGATGGCGGACATATCAGTCCGATGGAAGAACCTGAAAAGGTGACCGGGTTAATCAGGGCGTGGATTGACAGATGAGGGTTGTTTCCCCATTGTGCAGAGGCTTCGACATGCATTATCATGATCAGAAAAAAGAGCAGTTTTCTTTTCATTCGCTGCATGTTTCAGGTTTTTGTAGGTGGAAGAAATGAAGCGTGTTTTGCCAGGCTATCTTTTTTTGGAAAAAAACCTTTCAAGCGAATACTTTCCCGGGCCGGTGAAGAGCAGGGCCAGATAGGAAAGCAAGTACATCAGGGCGTGTTCTCTGTCGGGGAAAGGGTCTCCGCTGTGAATAACGAAAACGATGATTATCATCAGTACGATCAGGGGAATCAGAGCCAGGCGTGAAAACAGTCCGATTACAACGAGCAGTGTGCAGAACAGCTCCGCGAAAACGGTGAGCGCACAGGAAACAGTTGAGCCCACATGTAATGGGTCGGGCCACTCCGGACTGTCCTCGGAAAAGTTGGTGAACTTGGACCAGCCGTGCAAAAGCATCAGTGCACAGCTCATTCGCAACAGGAGAATACCAGCATCAACCGACCATGTATCCGGTGACAACAGCTTTTGTATCAGGTTTTTGATTTTGGAAAGACTCATCATTTTTACTGTTTTTTGATTCATGCCTACTCTTTTCGGATTTCAGCTTCTCCGATTATTGTGTACGCCCTTACCGGTGGTGTGAAATTACGCACAGAGGACACAATAATTGATTTTTGTCAGTTTACTGCTTGATTATTTTTGAAATACCCCCGTTCGTTTTCGGTAAAATGAGGAAATACATGCCAGGAGGCAGATCAGTCACTGATATAGTCGTGTTATCGGAAAGAATCCTGCCTGCAAGTACTACCCGGCCGGTCAGATCTGAGATAACATATTCTTCACCATTGATCCATTGATCTGAGTTAATCTGAATGTAATTATCCGCCGGATTCGGAAAAATAGTAAAGTGTGGAGCCTTATTTTCCCCGGCATTCAAGGTGTTTAAATCCGCAACACACCTTATGCAGCATCCGTATTTGGCGAAATAAGCATTGCGAACGGCATAATCTTGCGGATATGCCAGTTCCAGAAAAAATCCCATTCCGGGGCCTACCTGTGTAGATAGCCAATAGCTCGCAGCCGCATCGTTGCTGAATGAGAACACACCGGCGTCATTTCGGCCTCCATTGGGAATTGCCGAAAAGCCGAAAAGATTCGTGGCGTTGGTATTGGGCGATCGCCAGTAAGTCAATCCCGAACTTTTCAAAGCGCCGCCTGCGGTGTTGGGCATATTACCGGGTTGTTGGGGATTCGCATTGGGATCAAGAAAGAAAATAAGCTGATAGAGATCCGTCAGGGAAGGCACGCGCCATCCATTGGGACACGGATTGCGCGCATCGGCCGCAACAAAGAAATTATACAGTTTTCCCTGGGGGCAATCATAACTAGTATCGTTTTTGTACGAACACATTCCCGGTCCTGTCAGTCCGCTCCAGGCACCTGTTTCGCTTACATTGGGAATGGTATCTCCGTTCTGGAATCGAGTGACCTTCAGATTTTCAGCAAACCAGACCAGGTCGTCAATGACTATCGTTTTATAGGAGTTGCCATCTATATCTGTAACCTCTCCGAAGGCAATTGCAGGGTTGTGTACATCTTCCGCTCCACAGGTATGTTCGGATATCTGGCCCGAGGCCTTGAGAATACAGGTTATCAATAAAACTGACAAGCGCAGTGTGAAGATTACATTTTTTGTAACGAGTCTTTTCATTGTTCAAGAATTTTAGTTGTGGAGAGATGATTATGCAGGCAGCCGGCGGTGTTGTTATTTTTTGGCCATTACTTTTGCTGCTATATTGAGCCTCAGTTTCCCCGGCGGCGTTATACCCGAGATAAAACCAAGTATTTTATTTTTGAAGCCCGGGATTACGTGGAGTTTTCCTTTCATCATCCCACTGTAACCCGCCCTGGCAACATCTAACGATGTCATTACACCGCTTGCGTAAAGTTTGGCGTCATTCATATTGGCCCGTTCCATAAAATTCGACGCTGTTGCTCCGGGTGACAAAACTGTTACCGTTACCCCGGTGTTTTCAAATTCCTTGTGAATGGCTTCTGACATACTGATCACATACGCTTTGGTTGCACCATACACGGCAAAGTTGGGATCCGGTTGAAGTCCAGCCATGGAGGCAACATTTAAAATTCTGCCTTTTCCACGCTTTACCATTTCTTTTCCGTAAAAATAGCTCAACTCTGTCAGACTTGTGATATTCAACTGGATCATTTCTCTATATTTCTCCATGCTTCTGTCGATGAAGGAGCCATAGTCTCCAAAACCAGCGTTATTCACTAAATAATTTACGATTAAGTTGTTTGAATGAACTACCTCATAAACGGTTTCTATCCCTTGATTGGAGGATAAATCAGCAGCAACAGTAAATACATCAACTTTAAATTGCTCTTCGAATTCGATTTTAATTTCGAGAAGCTTTTTTTCATTTCTTGCCACAATGAGCAAGTCTGTTTTATCTGCTGCAAATAGTTTGGCTATTTCGTATCCTATTCCGGAGGAAGCGCCTGTTATTAAAGCGATTTCTTTCATGCGAGTCGATTTATTTTGATGTTCAGGATAATCATGAGCAGTACAAAACTACTTGGAACAGGACAGTTTAACCTGACACAAATGTGTCAAAATGAATCCTGAACAAGCTCGTAGATGACACTATTTCCTCTTCAAACCAAAAGAATACCCGATGCTGATATTGTAAATAAAAGGTTTAAAGCCCGGACCAGCATCCAGCGTTTTTATTACCTCATTTTTTACTGTATACTTGTTCAGGTATGTAAAACCGTCACTTCCAAGGGTAGAAGATATCGTTGGCCAAAAACGGATACTCGGGGAAATCATTATTCCTTTCAAAAAAGAGTTGTTGTTTTTGAAGGGCTGATAATGGCCATAAACTCCAATACCAAGGCTCATGGTGTTGTATGCGGTAATTTGGTTCGAACCGTTCTGCGCTTCATCATCATAATAAAATTCAAAGCGATGCCATTTCGGTTCAATTCTCACATTTACCCATTCTCTCAAACGATAACCGATTCCAAAACCGGTTGTGAAAGGCATATGGACGGCAACACCTTGTTCCCTTAAGTCAGGTGTCACCGTTGTTCCGGATAAATCCAGCGAAGCACCATGCGAATAACCAAAAATCAAACGATTGTGAATGTAGTTTCCTTCGATATTAAAACCATTCGCAAAAACGGGTTGGATAACTCCCAAAACAACGTTTGCCTTTTTTTCGGTTTTCCATTCTTGGGCATTGGATTGAATGACAATCGAGCTCAAAACAATGATTAACATTGACCTGGTTGAAACATTTGATTTGATTTTCATGGTAATGTTTAATTTTTTAATTTGAGTTTAAAAATTATACCCAAACCTCAATGAACCCAACATAAAAGGCGTTTCGCCTACTTCTTTGGTTAAGGTTTCATCTTCGTAAATAGGCCATGGATTTGATTTGTAGAGGACTTGAGCAACGCCAAATTGCGGCAGGATATACAATTTCTTTTTAGCAAACTCAAATTTATATCCGATATATCCTGTAACTAACCAATCGAAGCTTTTGTAATTTTTTCCAGTGGTTACGTGATTTTGCAATACTCCCATGCCGGTAGTTTGACAATATTCAAGATGAAGACCTTTCCAAAAATATTGCCTGTATCCACTGGCGATGCTGTAATCGGCAAAGCGACCTTCTGTGGCACGTTCTTGTGGGAAATCGATACTTATTCCTCCGTAAATATCTCCGCGCATGTCCCCTTTTTGCCAAAGTTTAACGGTGACGTGTGTCCTTGTAGCGCCCGGAAAGAATGGCCAGAGAATATCGGTTTCAATGGCGTATCTACTTGCTCTTTGTCCTTCTTGAGCGAATATTGCTGTAGCCAGTGCACTGACTATTCCAAAAACGAGAACTGCTTTTTTCATTTTTTTGCATTTTGATTCCTTCTGCAAAGATTTCTGATCGAAATTGGCAAGACACTGAACAATTGTTAAGAAATACTTCTCGCCATATTGAGATACCTGGATTATAGCCTGCTGAAAACCAATTTGATAAAGTGTATTGTCAGATTGGCTGTAAAGAATTGACAATAAGATACAGTAGTTTACTTTGTTGTGCGCGCTCGTTGCTTCATCCGTTACCTTTGTCAGGATGTCATCTTCAGGGAGTTTCGCGCTTTAATGTTCAAAAACATACCAACAAAAGTGGAATGACGGAATTAACAGCAAACATCAACCGGATAGTCAGTTTGACAACAGACGAAAAAGTTGCCATAGAAAAGGCTTTTGTTGCCGTGGAGATATCAAAAGGCAGTCTGTGGGTAAAACAGGGCGGGGTATGTGACCAGGTGGCATACGTTGTGTCCGGAAAGCTTCGCAACTATCGTATTGATGAAGAAGGCAATGAAGTAACCTGCTTTTTTGTGATGCCGGATACTTTCGTTTCTGCATTCACCAGTTTTTTGACGAACACGCCAACGACTGAAAGTATTTCAGCACTGGAAGACACCGTGCTCCGGGTGATAACCAAAAAGACTTTGGAAGACCTGTCTGATCAG
Organism: Saprospiraceae bacterium; assembly: GCA_021298575.1. Lineage (GTDB taxonomy): Bacteria > Bacteroidota > Bacteroidia > Chitinophagales > Saprospiraceae > M3007. The sequence goes on from JAJTFM010000073.1 coordinate 26,898, forward strand.
ATTCCGAAAATACATGTTTTCAGGCGAATAATAGCAGAGAATCTTTTCATTACCATGGAAAAAAGAATCGCCATGCTGCAGTCACAGTCAGCTCATGAACGTGATGAGAAAATGCTGAAAGAAAACCCGGAAATTATCCTGAACGTACCCCTTCAATATACGGCTTCGTTTCTGGGTGTCACGCCTCAGCACCTGAGCAGGTTAAGAAAGGAGTTGCTGAGGAAGTGTGTTCATAGTCCATAACAACTCTTGTGAAGAAATTTAGCCAGGCAAACGTTCTCTCAACCACCCGGCGTTTCGCTTCGACGGCAAAGCCTTTGGTACCTTTTGGTATGATGGGAGTTTCAAAAACAAGCCCCATTATTTCCACTGCCTCTGCAAACGATCCCCGATAGACCTTATCACCCATTATTTTCTTCACACCGGGTATTTGCTCTGTAATATTTTCCAGAAGTCCAATTCCTTCGACTCCGTCATGTTGAGTGTTTGGCACAGTTGTTCGAATATACTTTTCCACTGGTCATCGGTGAGCCGTTCAAATTGCGGTTGCATATCAAATAAGTTTGGACGCTTACAAGATACGCCGATGGCCACTTTTTTACTGAATTAACTTTTTGAACATACTCTAAAACCATGCGCACAACAATACTTTTCGCATTTGTAGCCCTTGTCGGGCTTTCCGCCTTGGCACAACCTGGCAGCACATTTACCACCTCCTTTGACCCCAACCCGCAGAACATGTTTCAGGCAGACAAAGGATACCTCCTGTGGAGCATCGGAAAATATGTGTATGTCATAAACGGGTTCATAAAAAACGGCAATTCAGATAGGAAAAATCAAGTTTACATGATTGATGCTGATACCCGCCAAATCATCAAAGAAATCGAATTCGATGGCCCACAGGGCGATATGGCCATTACAGCTTACTGGATCACATCAGACGGGTATATCCTGCTCAGCGGGGAGTGGCGTGACAAAGCCGCCAACTTTACCATGCGGATGTTCCTGGCCAAGCTGAATCCCGACTTGGAGATTGTCTGGATAAATTATTACCCAGACCTGAGCGCGAACTACTTGTACAGCGAGGGAATAACGGAGACTGCCAATGGGAATTATTTCTTATACCTGGTCGAGGCCCCAGCGCCTGAGCCGCATCCCACATCGGAACTCAGCGTGGTAAAGACAGACACATCGGGCACTATCCTTATGTACAAGATACTTACAGATACCTTTACACAAACAGCAGGGTATGGGGACATCACGCCTACCGATGACGGATTTTTTTTGATCAGTTCCTTTGCAATTGATTATTATTATCACCCCGTATTGGGTACATACCGGTATATCGCTTTCCTGCACAAAATTGACGCTGCCGGCAACCAATTGTGGACAAGATCCTTGAATTATGCCAAAATAGACAACCAGCCACCCCATTCAACATCCCTTGCCGGTGGCAGTGGCACCGTCGTCTGGATGAAGGACACCATTACCGTTGACCCGGAAATCGCCTGGAACTTCATCTTGCTCTACGGTTTTGACAGTGCCGGAAATATAGTGTGGACGCACGAATGGAACAAATGGCCTTACAAGATAATTACCAGCATCAAGGAGGCAAACAACGGCGATATAATTGGCACCGGCTTTTACAGTGCTGGAGGACTCCCCAACAAAGGGAAAGGCATGGTTTTCCTTTTGTCCAACAGCGGGGAACTGTACTGGGAGCGGTTTTACTCCGACTCGCTGCTGCGCCCCTGGGCACCGCAGATGGAACTGCTTGATGTGTGCGAGATGGAAGATGGGCGCATCGCCGCCACCGGGCTCGTGTTCGACTACAACGGAGAGGGGGTGCCATGGAACCCTAATGTCGTGTTGCTAGTCATAGATTCCGAAGGCTGTTTCGTGCCGGGCTGTGCCGGAACCACACAGTATGTCACTGCCACATCTGAGCCGATCTTCAAATTCGACAACCTGCCTGCTCTCGGCTTCAGTCCTAACCCCTCTTCTGGGCCAACCCTTGTTTCCCTGCCCGAATCGCTGGCTGCGGCAGGTGGTGCTTTTGAACTTAGGTGCTATGCCGCCAATGGTCAGTTGCTAGAGCGCTACGACTGGCCTTCGGGCGCTCCCAGCCTGCAAATAAACGAGCAAAGGGCAGACGGGCTTTGCTATCTCTTTTTATATGACAAAAGGGGGCTCCCCGTCGCCTCCGGCAAGGTATTTTTCCAACGCTAAAACGTAACGGTCATGAAAAAGACTCGAATATTATGGGTGCTTGCCGCCTTTCAGTTGTTTTCCCGCGCCAGTGCGCAGGTCACGGATTTCGCCCCCGTCGGCGCAAAATGGTACTACAGCGAGCAAGCGTTCTTTCCGCCCCCTTATGGAGAATTTCCGCACGTTGTAGAGGTGGTAGGCAAGGAAATGTATCAGGGGAAACTGTGCAGCAAACTGACAGGGATTGGCACGGCATTCCCCAATCCGGCAAAAGACCTTATCCATGTCCAGATCGCGACCGATGTGCGCAATTGCTTCTTTAGGTTATTTCACCAAACAGGTCAGCTTGTGCACCAAACAAATGTTAGGGTCGGAATGAATATAATAGAAACGACCGGCCTGAATCCAGGGCTGTATGTCTGGGAAATATTCCATGAAGACAAGCCTGTGAAACATGGTCGGATTGCGATAGGCCTCAAATAGTGCAACATAAGGCGCAATTGATGACATGGCACTACTACGAGCTTGTTCAGGATTCTCTCGCCGAGTCAAAAACGGCTCATTTTTCGCCATTTTTCACCTTTTTTCAGTTACGTAGCACCGGCTATGCGCCTTCAAAAACGCAAAAACTGACACAGTGGCTCTGGTGGGTAGAGGATAGTTCAAATGGCCAATACAGCATGAACGCGACAATTTGTAACGCACCCGATTTGCCGGAGTCAGGGTTTCTAATCAACAGATTCAGCCACCGCGAATTCCTGTCCCCACTGATGAAGTGACCGGATACTGGGAAGCAATTTCTCACCCTTGGCCGTGAGTGTGTATTCCACCGTTGGGGGTACCGTCGCAAATACTTCGCGCGTGACTATTCCGTTAGCTTCCAGGTTTTTCAACTCCTTGACCAGCATTCTGGTGTTGATGCCCTCCACCGTTCGCTCAATTTCCCTGAAACGCATCTTGCCCTTCGACAGGTTGTATATGATTGGCATGGCCCATTTTCCGCCAATGATATCAAGTACATCCTTCAGGCTGCAAGTATTTTGAGCATTGGTCGCATTATTTTTTTTCATAACAGACTGATTTTGTGCATTACTGTACTATAGGTTACTACTATACACAAGTGTAACTACTTGCAAAAGTAAAGCATTGGAGTCTATTTTTGTAGCTCAAAATTTAAAAAACACAAAAAGATGAAATTACTGGAACAGGCAAACCTGGGTAATATGGTCCTGAAAAACAGCATGGCGATGGCTCCGATGACGCGCTCCCGCGCGGGAATGGATGGAGTAGTCGGAGACTCGACGGTTTTGTACTACAGGCAAAGAGCAAGTGCAGGACTCATTATCAGCGAGGCAATCAATATCAGCAAACAGGCCACAGGCAGCCCGCTTACTCCCGGAATTTATACGCAGGATCAAATAAATGCCTGGAAAAAAGTTACCCGGGCTGTACATGAAGAAGGAGGGGTCATATATGCACAACTTTGGCATACAGGGCGGGTGGGACACTCGCTTGTCAAGCATGGAGAACAACCGGTTTCGGCTTCAGCTCTGGGCATTCAAGGGCAACAGCATTTTACGATGGAGGGAATGAAAGATTATGAAACACCAAGAGCATTAACCATTGAGGAAATCAAACAAATTATTCAGGACTACAAACAAGCAGCGATTAACGCTGTGGAAGCGGGCTTTGACGGTGTAGAACTGCATGCAGCATTTGGCTATTTGCCCGACCAGTTTTTGGCAGACAGTTCAAATCTCCGCAATGATGAATATGGCGGGAGCATGGAAAATCGAAACCGTTTTGTTTTGGAGGTAATGCAGGAAATGGTTGCTGCCGTTGGTGAAAACAAGGCTGCTATTCGTTTGTCGCCCACCAGCACGTACAACAATATATCACATCAGCAGCCCGTTGAACAGTTCACGGCACTGATTATCCATTTTTAACAAGAACAACATGAACATGATTCAGGCAATTTTGACCATTGACACGGATAACATTCCGGAAAACTTTCAGGAAATAATAAAACACGAGCAGGAGGTTGTGGCCAGATGGAAAGAGGAAGGTATTCTGGAGCATCTCTTTCTGAGACCAACCAGAAATGGCGCCGTGCTGATTTTCAGGGAGGCAGATGAAGAAAAAGTAAAAAAACTGATGGAATCGCTTCCACTGTACAAGCTGAAGAAGAGCGTGGAATACCTGAGCCTGATAAAACAGTTTTGATACGCTTTTGCCCCTTGTGTTGATCCATATTATCCCTTACCTTTGTTTGAAGCGGTTCCACCCGCGAGCATACAATGGATACTTTTGAAGAATACCTCAGACAGGGAGAGCCGGACAAAGCGGAAAGAGCGGAAATCTGGAAAACGGCTATCGGCCTGCAGCAGGTTGATGGCCTTTCTACGTCTGTCTATCTCATCGAGACAGCCCGGCAGAATATTGAGGGGTATATAAGTATCGGAGAGGTAAAACAACTGATAGATAACTATTACAAACAACATCCATCCAGTCATGAGGATAACCGTACGGAGGAAGCCGATAAAGTCTCTGCGCGTATCACCGAAATCCTGAGCGAAAAAACCTTCAATTTTTCGCCGGCGGAATATCTCGCAATCCACCGGCGGTTATTTCTTGGCATTTATCCTCACGCAGGAAAAATCAGAGACTATAACATTACGAAACAGGAGTGGGTATTGAACGGTGAAACGGTGCTTTACGGCAGCGCCGTGAGTTTGAAGGCAGCGCTGGAATATGATTTTCAACAGGAAAAACTATTCAGCTATGCCGGTTTGAGCCGGCAGGAAATAGTGGAGCATATCGCGCATTTTATCTCCTATTTGTGGCAAATTCATGTTTTCGGAGAGGGAAACACGAGAACAACAGCCATTTTTCTGATAAAATACCTTCGGAAACTGGGCTTCAGGGAGGTGAACAATAAACTGTTCGCAAATCACTCGTGGTTTTTCCGAAACGCACTTGTAAGAGCCAACTATGAGGATTTGTCGGCCGGCATTCACAAAACCGACAAGTATCTCATACGGTTTCTGCTGAACCTCATTCATCACGAAAATCATCTGCTGAAGAACCGGGAACTCCATATTCTATACAAAGTCCCGGAAGGTGACACTGTAAATAACACGGATGACACTGTAAATGACACTGTAAAATCAGCATATAACACAGTGCTGGGCTTGATAAGACAGGACAATACCATAACTGCTACCGAAATCAGCGATCGGCTGCGCATAAGCCTGAGTACGGCAAAACGAAGATTGAAGGAGTTGAGGGAGAAAGGTATCGTCAAACGGGAGGGCAGCGACAAAACGGGCAGCTGGAAAGTCATCCATTGACATATTGTTAGAACTTGTTCAGGATTCTCTCACCGAGTCAAAAACGGCTCATTTTTCGCCATTTTTCACCTTTTTTCAGTTACGTAGCACCGGCTATGCGCCTTCAAAAACGCAAAAACTGACAAGCTCCCATAATTTATTTTGTCTTCACCACCATTTTATGGAAAAAATTCCGTTACTTTTGTAGTGTTACAAAGACCCAAACAACATCTCACCAAGTGTTTCATTCAAAATAATCACTATGAAAAAAATTTTGCTTTCCGTCTCGCTTTTGCTTTCACTGGCCGGATTCGTTTCTGCGCAGCACCGCTCTTGTGCCGCGGAGGAAATTCTCCAGCAGCAACTGCGCGATAACCCCTCCATGCGTCAGGAAGTGGAGCGCATCATGCAGCACACCGAACAGTTCATTGAACGGGGTGGCGCGCAGGATCGTCTCGTCGTTACAATCCCTGTCGTTGTTCACGTCGTTTATTACAACTCCACACAAAACGTCGGTGATGCACAGATCGCTTCGCAGATTGATGTGCTCAATGCTGATTTCCGCCGCCTCAATGCCGATGCCGGCAATACGCCCTCGGCATGGCAGGGTATCGCCGCCGACTGCGAGGTGAACTTCTGTATGGCTCAGCAGGATCCGTCGGGCAGTCCGACGAATGGGATCGTGCGTGTACAGACAACCGTAAACGGTTTTTCAACCAACGACAATGTCAAGTTCAGCAGTTCCGGCGGCTCCAATATCTGGAACCGCGACCGCTACCTGAACATCTGGGTGTGCAATCTGAGCAGCGGACTGCTCGGTTATGCTCAATTCCCCGGAGGTCCGGCCAACACAGATGGTGTTGTAATTGACTTTCAGGCATTCGGAACAAACGGAACTGCTCAGGCTCCTTTCAATCTCGGTCGCACTGCCACCCACGAGGTTGGCCACTGGCTCAATTGCTACCATATCTGGGGTGATGATGGCACCTCCTGCTCGGGTACCGACCAGGTTGGTGATACACCCAATCAGGCCGATGAAAATTATGGATGCCCTGTTTTCCCGGTTATCAGTTGCACCAATGGCCCCAACGGAGATATGTTCATGAATTATATGGACTACACCGATGATGGTTGTATGAATGTATTTACTACCGGACAGAAGAACCGTATGCAGGCGCTGTTTGCTTCCGGTGGTTTCCGTTTCCCGCTGACAACCTCTATCGGTTGTCAAACACCGTCAGGATGTGGAACACCGGGCAGTCTGGCCGCTACCAACGTCACCCAGACGAGTGCCACGCTGAGCTGGGGAGGTGTGAGCGGAGCTACCTCCTACAATCTCCAGTGGAAATTGAATACTTCTTCTACCTGGACGACGGTTTCCGGCCTTACCGCCAATACGTATAATCTTGCCGGTCTTGCAGCCGGAACAACGTACAACTTCCAGGTACAGGCGGTTTGCGGAAGCAGTACCAGCACCTACTCTGCTCCTGTATCGTTCACCACTACTTCCGGTGGCGGCGGTGGTTGCACTGATCAGTATGAGCCAAATAATACCCGTAATACAGCCAAATCCATCCCGCTGAATACATCCTTCACGGCACAGATTAAAACAGCAACGGATGTGGACTGGTACAAGTTCGGGAATACTGCAACACAGAAGCACTTCAAACTGGAATTGACTACCCTGCCCTTTGACTATGATCTGAAATTATTCAGAAACAATACGCTTGTTGCAGTTTCAGAAAATCTGGGAACAGTTGACGAAATTATCGTTTACAACAACGGCCCTGTTTCAACGGCTTATTTTGCTCAAATTTACGGTTACAACGGGGCTTTCAGCGGATCTCAGTGCTACACGTTTATTGTGCGCCGCAGCGCCTCTCCCTATCGTACCGACGGTACAACAGATGGTCCTGAGGAGGTACTTGAATTGCCTGTAGTCTTCGAAAATGCAGGTTTTGGCATTTTCCCGAATCCGGCATTCAGTCTGGTAACGGTAGCGGTACCGATGGAAAATGAAGCGGATGTTCAGGTGACGGTGATGGATCCTGCGGGCAAGGTGGCATTTCAGCAGAATGCCCGCATGAGCAAAGGTGACAATCAGATGAATTTTGACGTGAACAGTCTGCCCAACGGCGTTTACTTTGTACAGGTACGCAACGGAGAGACTATCAAAACACGCAAAATGGTAGTTCAGCGATAAATCTGGTATCTTGAAGGAACGACACCTGTCGTTTGATTTTCTTGATTACGGTCTGAACAAAATAGGCGCTGAAGTATGGGAAACCGTGCTTCAGCGCTTTTATTTTGTCCGGATACCCGAAAACCAGAGCGGGAAAAACAGGAACCAGGCTACTCCGATAGCATTTTCTATAGTACATTCTATCAGGAAGGTGAGGAACGCCATTGCGTAGAATGTAAGGAGCAGGTAGTTTGATCTGTTCTCTTTTTGCGCAAACAGCGCGAAAAAACCGGGGATACTCAGCAATAGTCCGAGGATTCCTGTGCTGGCAAGGATATGTATCCACTGGTTGTGTGGCAGAAGCGGGGTGGCCGCATAGTCCGGAAATACCTCTGTAGTAACCCGTCGGACTTCTTGTTGCAGATCACCGGCTCCGACACCCAGTGCCGGGTGTTCCTCCCATATTTTCCAGCCTGTTTTGAGAGAAACCCAACGCTCCGAATCGGAGTAGGATGCTCCGCTGTCTGACTTGTACTGAAGCCAGTCGTAGCGCATGTACGCAACGCGCGTGCGCAGGCTGGGTACATTTTCAATAGCTATCCACAGGCCGGCAGCCATTAGTGCTACAGCAGAAATACCTGCGACCCAGCGCCGCGTCCTGACTACATACCAAATTATGGTAAATAGTAGCGCCGCGTACAGTACCGCCAGTCCGCCCCGTACAGACAGCACGTGGATAAACAGGAACAGAAAAATGACAGCACCGCCCAGCAGACCTCTTTCCCATTGATATTTCACGGTGAACCGGTCTTTCCAAAGCCAACCTCCTGCCATGATGGTCGTGGCGAGAATCAGGCTGAACCTGACATGCTGCCGGGGTACGGGTACTGGCTGTCCGCGTCCCAGTCCTGTCAGAATTTCGTCGTAGTGCATCATAAAGTTGACTCCTGCTCCGATGCACAACAGCACCATGAACCATACCAGTATGTACAGCGCCAACTTGTACCTGCGTTCGGGCAGTTCGGGCAGACTGGCGAACGTCAGCGGGAGTACCAGAAACGGGAGGCGTACCCGGGTGACCCGGAGCCAGTAGCCCCAGTCGTCGCTCCATAGCAAACTCAGTGCGGGGGTCAGTAAAAGCAGGGAAATGAGCAGCAGTGATTTTTGCCTGTACAGGTTGCGGAAGGATACGGCAAGTGCACGTATCCAGGTTAGTAAAGACGAAAACCGCGGCTTGTCGGGCAGATTATCGGCGATATTCCACAGGGCTGCGGCGGCCAGCCCCCACATGCCAACCGAGAGCAGGAAGGGTGACGTGGGCATACTGCCGAGCAGCAGACAGGCGCTCCAGAACATCAGGTCGCCCGGCGTTTTGATGAATTTGTACCACTGACTGTTCATTATT
>JAJTFM010000074.1 GCA_021298575.1 Saprospiraceae bacterium
CCTGTGCCTTTGCGCCCGGGCTTTGTTCTCGTATGCCCAGCTACCAACCGGATTTATCAAATACGAAATAGCCGGCGGACTGAATCCCACCGACATGGCGCTGTCGCCCGACAGCCGGGTGTTTATCACGGAAAAAGACGGTCTGGTGCGTATTGTTCAGAACGGCGTGCTGCTCCCCGATGCTTTCGTTATCCTGCAGGAAGTAGAATCATTCAATGAGCAGGGGCTCGGTCACATCGCTCTGCACCCGGCCTTCCCCGATCAGCCCTACATCTACGTGTACTATACGGTAGCTGACTCCAACGGCCTGTCGCACAACAGACTCTCCAGAATCACCGCCAACGGCAATTTCGCCGTGCCCGGCAGTGAGATTATCCTGTACGAGTGCGACCTCAGTTTCGGCACGGTACACCATGGCGGAGATATCGTTTTCGGCATCGACGGGAAACTCTACCTGTCAACCGGCGACAAGGGCCGCTTCGAAAAGGTACAGTCGCTCGACAGCGACCTCGGAAAAGTCTTGCGACTGAATGCCGATGGCTCCATCCCGGCAGATAACCCCTGGTTCAACGACGTGCCGGGAAAATACCGCGCAATTTATGCCCTAGGGCTCCGGAACCCTTACTCCATGACGGTACAACCCGGTACTGGCCGTATTTTTATCAGCGACGTGGGCGGGGCACTCTGGGAAGAAGTGAACGAACTGCTGCCAGGCAAAAACTACGGATGGCCCCTCCTGGAAGGGAGGAAGACGATCCAAAATGTCCCATCCAATTATCAGGATCCTCTTTACGCCTACGACCATAACGCAGGATGCTCCATCATTGGCGCCGCTTTTACTCCCGTCACCGGCACCAATCTGCCATTACAGTTTCAGGGCCGCTTCCTGTTCGCCGATTACTGCCAGGGATATATCAAAATAATGGATCCGATACCTTATCCGGGCATCTCGACCTTCGCCACAGCCATAAACAGACCTGTGGCATTGTCCGTCACCCCTTCCGGCGAGCTCTACTACCTCGCAAGAGCCGGTATCGGCGGCGGTTCCTATCAGGATAATACGGAAAGTGAAAACGGCAGCCTCTGGAAGGTGGTCTATACCGGCAGTGAGGCCCCCTTTGTTTACGCACAGCCGCACGGCGCACTGCTGCATAAAGGCGATCCTTTTTCCATGAGCGTGAAAGCCCTCGGAAGAGCCCCGCTTCACTACCGCTGGCAAAAAGACGGACTCGATCTCCCGGCTCCCGACTCCAGTCTTTACACTATCACAGCCACAACACTCGCCGATAGCGGCGCCGTTTACAGGTGCGTGGTTTCCAATGCACTCGGAACCGACACATCCGGAATAGCGATGCTCCGGGTAACATCTGACAAAAGACCCGAACTGGAAATAACCCTGCCAGACTCCAGTTTCCGGTACAAAGCAGGGACGGAAATTCCGTTCTCGGGCAGAGCAACCGATCCGGAAACAGGTGTCATGCCGGCTTCTATGACCGCATGGAAAGTGGATTTTCACCACGACGAACACCTGCACCCGGTGATGACTCCAACGACCGGACTGGATGAAGAAACTATTTTTGTTCCAACAGTGGGCGAAAGCGACGACAATGTATGGTACAGGTTCCACTTCTCGGCTACAGACAATGCAGGGCTCACACAATCTGTTCACAGGGATGTTCACCCGCAAAAAACAGTCATCGCCATCATATCCGGCGAACCGGGAATACCTGTTGATGCCGATGGTTTTTTCGGAAATACCCCGTACTATTTCAAAAGCGTAACCGGACTGAAGCGCAGTCTGCGCACACCCGGATTTCTGGAACGGGAAGACTCCGTACTGGTATTCAGAAACTGGGACGACGGCTCAACCGGACTGCTCTGGCAATTCCAGACACCGGAATCCGATTCTCTGACAGTCCGTATCAACTACGAAAAAGTACCCAAAGCCGGCGGTTTCGGACTTCTGGGAAATTACTACCGGGAAAATTATCAGCCCTGGGGATTTGACGAGCCTCTCCTGTTCAGCAGAATTGACTCGTTCATCAATTATGAATGGCTGGAAGGGTCTCCTGCGCCCGGATATGTACCCCTCGACGGGTTCACTACCGCCTGGACAGGCTCCGTAACACCGTACGAAACAGATTATTACACTTTTTATACGCTCACCGATGACGGTGCCAGGCTGTGGGTGGCCGACAGCCTGCTCATTGACCACTGGCAGCCACAGGGCAGCACCGAATATGAAGGGGTTATTTTTCTGGAAGCCGGCAAGAGATACCCTGTTCGGTTCGAGTATCTGGAACTGGGTGGTGGCGCCACAGCAAAACTGATGTGGAGTACCCGGCTCATGCCCAAACAGGTGATTCCTGCCTGCCAGCTGCACCCGCCCAAACACCTGATCCCAAATACGGTGACAGGAAGTGTGTGGCTCGACACCGATAATGACGGATTATTCAGCGAACACGACCTGCCATTGACCCGGACAACCATTCTGCTGCTCGACAGCCTGACCGGCGAAGTCGTACGCGCAGGCGCGACCGGTGAAGAAGGTATATTTTCCATCCGGTCAGTGCCATCCGGAAGTTATCGCCTGCAAATCAGCACGTCCCCGGACTCGGGCCATCCGGAGCCGGTTTCACCGCTATCCCCGGCAGGTATCTCGCCTTTTTTCAGGTTGAACGGAGATGAAACAGCCAACTGGAGCCTGCGCTATCTGAGCGGAGAAAGCCAACCGGTGCCCTGGGCAGAATCCGCCTGGGATGTATCGCCCAACCCCGGCAGCGGTATTATCGTTTTCAGAAAAAAAGTGGTGGCCTATCGCGACCGTTTTCACATCCGCGTGTTCAACGCAACGGGAAAACTCTGTCTGGAAAAAACATTGCCGGAAAACACCTGGGAAACCACACTCGATCTGACCGGCATGCAGTCAGGCGTATATGTGATACGGGCTGGCACACAGGCAAAAGAAGTGATTATCCGGAATTGATCACCTGAAAAACCAGGTGAGCGTAGCGCGGCAGGAGCTGGAAGTTATACAATCAGATATATCAACAAAATCCCTGTTTTTGTTCAGGTTTCTGAGTCCGAGATGATAGCGGGCAGAAAAGCGGAACTTGCCCTCTCCAACACCCAGGCCGAATATAGCACCATAGTCAATGCCGGTGAACGCCTCGTTCAGATCGGTGGCCTCGGTAGCTTTGTTGATATCCGTATAGTCGCCCAGATACAACTCGTCGCGGCTGCGGTCGAGATTATGGAAGTGAGCGCCCATGAATCCACCGGCCTGCAGGTAAACCGGAATGGATTTTAGCGGTTTGAGCCCGCCGGTCAGGCCAGCCTCAAACGAGTTGTAGAAAAAATCGTAGGAACCCTGCCTGGGCGCCGAATCCGGAACAAATTCCACGACTTTGGCCGTGGCACCTTTCTGTACGTACATGATGTCCGTATTCAGTTCAAACCGGTCACCAAAACCAAGTTGCACGGTGAAACCCGCCGTGGCGTTGGCACGGCCGGAAATTGTCTGAAAAAGACCGGACTGAAGAGAAGAATAATTTCCGCCGGAAGTGAAACCCATTTTAACGGACGACTGGGCGAAGACAGGGGAGGCTGATGCCGCAAAAAAAGCGGCGATTGCAAAAAACTTGAAGTTCATAAATCGGGTGGGTGGGTGATTAAACACCTGACTCTTTCTTCGGCGCTGGAAAACTCGCCTCATCCGGAAAAACCTTATTTTCCGGCAGGTTTACTTACCTTTGCGACATGAGCCGGATTCTTGCCATTGATTACGGAACCAAACGGACGGGACTGGCCGTTACCGACCCGCTGCGCATCATCGCCAGCGCGCTGGATACCGTTCCAACCCCCGAAATATTGGGTTATCTGGCAAAATACTGCGCTTCCGAGCCAGTTGAGTGCTTCATTGTGGGTTTTCCGCGACACGAAGACGGGAACCCGGCACAGGTTGTTCCCGAAATTGAAAAATTTGTGGAAAAACTGAAAAAACAATTTCCGGACAAACCGGTTATTTATGAGGACGAGCGATACACATCGCGGGAAGCCTCGCGAATTATTTTGCAAAGCGTCAATAAAAAAAGCAAGCGCCGTGAAAAAGGCCTTGTTGACCGCATCGCCGCCGCGCTTATTCTCGAACAATACATGCAGGCCCACCACTGGGGCTAAACCGCTGTTTCATGATTCTGCCAATTTACGCCTACGGACAACCCGTCCTGAAAAAGAAAGCCACCGACATTGACGCCAGTTACCCCGAACTGAAGGAACTGATCGAAAATATGTGGGAAACCATGTACCACGCCGACGGGGTCGGCCTGGCCGCTCCGCAAGTCGGACTGCCCATCCGCATGTTTGTGGTGGACACCGAACAGGTAGAGCGAAAAAGACCTGCAAGTACCGACGCCGGTATCAAAAAGATATTCTTCAATGCACAGATTATAGAAGAAGGCGGCAATCCCTGGAGCTATGAGGAGGGATGCCTCAGTATTCCGCGCATACACGGCGAGGTGGAGCGCCCCGAACAAATCCGGATGACGTGGCAGGATGAAAATTTCGAACACCACGAGGCCGTATTCACAGGAATCAATGCCCGCGTGATACAGCACGAGTACGATCATATTGAAGGCATACTCTTCGTAGAGCGCCTCAAACCATTGAAAAAACGCCTCATCCAGCGAAAGCTCGAGGATATCAGGCTGGGTAACATACGACCCGACTACAGGATGAAATTCTTTACAACGAGGTAATTACCCGGTCAGAGCAGTGTGGCCAGCAGGTTGCCGCGGCCGATTACCCGGAGGTTCAAAAAAAGTAACAAGCGGTCGTATGGGGAAAGGAGTGGTAAGGGATGAGGTTTGACTCAAATCAGCCAGCGCTCTTTCCTGTGCCATATCAGGTTCTGAATCAGCGGATAATGTTTCGGATCTTCCGGGAGGTTCACTGAGCTGTGAGCTGGTCGGGTAAATTTGGACAGCAACTTAAGAAAACTTAAACTTGCAGTTGCTTATGAAAAACACGAGACGCAAACACACTGACAGCTTCGAAGCCTTTTGTAGATGAGGTAACCAGAATAGGTCACTCAATTAACCATTTAGGCTAATTTCATTTCTAATAGCGTCATATACCTCATCCATACCATCCATAGCTTCGATACCACATGAAAGATAAACCTCGTTTATGATTTTGATTATCTTTTTTGAGTTTTCATCAAATTTATCTTTATCGATGTAAATATAATTTCCAGTTTCATCCTTTAAACCCTGTGATTCTAGGTGAGACTTGACCCATTGCATCATTTTTTTTCTATATATTTGAGCTTCCGGAGAGTATTCTTTACTGTCGTGGTGAAACCTTAAGGGTTTTTCATCTTCCGACTGAATCAATCTAAGTATCAACTTATGGTAAGCAGGCCAAGATTTGGGATCTGCATCTCCAATAAGATGACTCTTCAAATCTGTCAAAATATGAACCCAATTCTCATGAGAGTATCGATTTAGCCTTGTTATAAACTCGTCGGTGGATGCAGACAAGTTACCACCGTTAAGTTTGTCGGAGAAATGGATGAAAGCTCGGAAATAGCCAATCTGAAATGCCTTTGAATTTAAGGACTGATATGCTTTATCAACTGCTTTATCAACATCAGGCTGTTTTAGCAATGATGTTGAATCCTTGGCAAGTATTTTGAATCGTTCTTTCTTGAACTCTGTCTCAATGTTAGTAATTGATGTATTTACATCTCGTAATGCTTGTGACTGCGATGGAGATTCAGAATTAGCCTTGGATTTAATATTCTTGATACTTTTGTAGGAGTAGTAAAGCCCTTCGCCACCACAGAAAACTTTGTCCCAAACATCTCGTCTTGTCTCTGAAGACCATTCCCCGCGGTGATATTCTCTATCCTCACTTAGGATACGAGCGGCACTAAAGTGAATCTTAAAAAGCGGAAATGCATCAAACAGACGTAAGAATACATCTGAAAGGGTAGTATAAAAAGCCTCTTTAAAATCATCTATCCTACTCTCATCAAATATCAATCTCATATCCTCTTCGTCATCACCTCTAAATTTTACAGAGGCTCTGATACCGCCAAAATATTTTCCAAATCTCGTCAACTCATAAGTATTTGAATTCCTATTCGCCAGATATCTACCGTGTGTAATGTAATAATCACTCCTAAAAAACAACTTGTCAAATACATCATACATTATCTCAGGATTGGTGATTGTAATGACGTGGGATTCACCAGAAGAGATATCTGAGTCAGAATCAAACGCACTATGAAGTAGCGAGAATGAATCTGCATTGAAAGCCCTATATTCAGCAACTTTAGAATAGAAAAAACGTGTCATCAATGCAATAGGATCCCGGTCGTTTAAGAGTATTTTTCTAGAGTTCGAGACACTTTTTGCAGAATTATTTACATCAATGAATAATCTTCTTGAGATCAAGTTTGGATCTATTCCCGTTCCATTTGTATTTTCAAACCAAATAATTGTAACTGGCAGATCACAGTTAAAATTTGAATCGAGATTAACATTATCATAAAATGGTTTGTACGTTGACTTAACAATATCCGGGAAAGTATCAGTTGCAACCCTGAAAGCATTAGCGCGATGCTGACCATCAATTACAACAATTTCTGTCTGCGTTAAGTCTATATTGAGCATACCAAGGGGTGATTCAGCGCCATCTTCATCAGGAAACAATTCTAAATACCATTTATCGTCCCAATGATATGTATTTGAATCTTTACCTGAACCTGATCGAACCCCAACAGGATAATTACAAGCGTTGCCATCATTAATGAACTCTTTAGGCATCAAAACACCAAGAACAGAGGGAAAAAAAGCAACCGTTGGATTCTCAATTTGGCCAAGCAAATACGGTATAAGGTTCTTGGCTACCCTATTATCATTTAAATCACGTTGCAATAAAGAACCCAAATCTTTTATTTTTGAAGAAGCTATTCTCTCTCTCATCGGTTTTAGTTCCTCGAGAAGGCGCGGAGATTTGCTCTTGCTTGCGAAAGTTGAGAAGACACGAATAGTATATTTGGAGTTGGGTGTTGAAAAAACACCGTACGTACCATATACCTTCAGGTAGCTCTTTTCAATAGTTGGAATTTTCATGGTAATTTTAATTTGAACCAAGAGGCGGTTTGACAGTTCTGTTAAGAAAATTTTCTGTGTTGACAAGTATATTTTTACTCAGATGGTCATCAAGAGTAAATGCCCGAACAAAGATATCATTTTCTAGTATTCTAAATTCTGAGCTACGAATTAAACGTGAAATCCTACTCGAAAAAACGTTGACTTCAACATCTTCAAAATCATTACTAATTTCATTTTCACTAAAAGATACAGCATTTAGATAATAATTAATTTTTCGCCTGTGTTGATCTATTCTGTTCCTTAGATTTACCTTCGACACACCAATGTAAATAGGTGGTAAAAATTTTTCTGCAATCGGTTGTAAAAATTTCATGTCCATTCGACGTTCCGAATCTAAATCTATGGTTCGAATCTTTAAATGTCCTTCAAATTCTTCTTTGAATATACCTTTACCATCAATACTAATAAAACTGTGGTTAAAGAGATTAATGATATCTCTGAGATTTCTGTCGTTGGGCCTTATATACCAAGCGTAGATACCCGGACATTCAGGCATCAATTCAAGTTCAGAGAAACCGTATTCAAAATATTCCATTGAATTTACTTTATTTTTTAAACAAAACATGCCGCACAACCAGCCCCTTCCTCCTCTCCAATAGTATCCAGCAGGAACGGAGAATTTGGACTGTTCGATGTGCTTTTTTTGAGATAATCTTCCTTGATGCGTTGCATGCGGGAAGGTTCAATCAGGTCAATGAGGCGTTCCTCCTGATTCCAGGTGTATCCATCTTTCTCGTATTCGACGGCCTTCCAAAAGCGGTCCGGATGCTGTTCAAACAGCCATACCCATTCAATTTTCTGCTGGAAGAAGCAAAAGTAACAGCCCGACCGACTTCTTGAATAGGTTCCCTTCAACTGTTTCACCTCAAATTCAATCTGTTTGTAGTAGGCCGGTACCCCCACACCACTTTCTTCCAGAAGCCTGAATATATCCGCCCTGACCAAAATTTCATCGTTTTCAATCAGAGGGAAAAACTCCTCATCTGCTAGCGGGTAGCTTGTTTGTTTCAACCACGAGAAGACGAGTCTGTTCAGGTCTTTTGTATGGACATCCAGAAGCATATCCAGCTTCTTCGAGAGCAAGAATGACATGTCGACAGGTTGCCTGAGCAGGCTTTCAAACCGACTGCTCCTGTCTTCCAGTTCAATACTGGTATAGAGGTCAAGGATGTTCGGCAAATTTGAGTTTGACAAAGCCTTGGTTACAACATCTTCACTCCAGATATTCTTCCTGAAAGGGAAAATTGACTGAATATTGGTCTTTTTTGAGATATAGCCCTCCCTGTCCTCGTCACCGCGAATACCTACATACGAGACTACCGGAGTCGTGCCTACAAACTGCTCAAAAGGGTCGAGTTTCAGTTTTTTAGTACACCATCTCGAACCGGAAGACGGGAGATAGCCTCCATAAATCTTCAGGTAATGATCAAATGGATCTTCCGGGCTGTTTTCAACGGCCCGGAGCTTGAGTATTTTCTTCCCAAGAAATACTTCGAGGTTGTCAATGAGCTGGTATGTCTCATCAAGCTCCTTACCAGTATCACAGGTGTAGTACTCCAGATCAAGTTCCGGATATTTTGTCCGGAGATAGATAGCGAGTGCTGCGCTATCCTTTCCACCGGAAATACCTAATACGTGTCTTGGTTTCATGTGTTCAGGGATTGTTGTTTACATCATTTCTTTCAAAAGGTTTGCCAAAGCTGCAATATTAAGGTTTTTGTCCTTACCGAGTTGCGCTCGGATTGAATCGGCCAGTTTTTTTACATCACCGCTTTTTTGTGCCGGATAACGTGATATTCCACGGTGACTCGATCCGGGTGAAGTAATTTCTATTCCGATAGCCTCGTCTTCATCCTTTGATGTGGAAGTAATCTCGGTAAGTGTGTCCAACTCAAGAACCAGATCCTTCATTTTATCGAACAAAAGTGCCTCATCGTCGTCCTTCAGATTTTCCAAAGTTTTGCCAACTACAGCCTGTGCTATTGAGCTGAGCCATGCCTTCCGGTCATCGAGGGCTGAAGATACCCTTAATATAAATGTCTTCTGATGGGGTAGCAACCTGTGCGTCTTTATTCCCCCGAAGCGCTTTTGAAGCCGACCTTTGTATTGCTCAAAATCCAGACCCTCTTCATACAGAATTTCGCTAGTCAGAAACGTCTCAAAACGATTGAACAGTTCGTCCAGACAACTCCGAATTTCTCTGACCGCTTCCTGTAAACGAACTATATAGCTGGAAAGCACTTCTGGATTCCTCCTAAGATCGGTGAGATTGACTCCCAGCGCAGTAGGAAAATCCTCAAAAAATATCTTCTCGGGATCGGTTGCTTTCGCAATCGCGGTCCTTATCGCAATACTTTCCTTCTTCAGCCGGGAGGTACCTTTTGCATATTCCGAGAGCTGTCTGTAAAAGGTAAGAAACGGCCTGATTGTTTCTACGTAGGTATGGTTGTCAACACGGTCCTTGTTGGAAAGACTCAAAAACTTTCGGTATTCATTGAAAAAATCGAGCCGGATACCCTCTACATCAAATTTTTTGACCGTAAACTGTTGTGGTTTCTTAGTCAGAAGCCCCAACACATCTTCATTGATAAACGGTATATATGTTGACTCGCTGAACAAAGCAAGCTCATCCTTTTTCAGAAAGATATATGTCGGTAGCCAGAATTCAATCAGCCCTTGTTTCAATTTAAACGGCGGTTTTCTCAGCTCATCAACCAAATCAGCAAGAGATCTTTTGTGTTTTTTGGTGGAATTCAGAAACTCCTCACAGTGTTGCCACAGATAATGGAGGTTCGATTTTTGTTCAGGAGGAGCCACAATACCATTTTCGCCGGGTAAAAGATTATTCTCCCTGAGCAGTGTCAGATAAATAGTTCTCTCGGGCGGAAACCTGTCACCATCAAATCCGAAATCAGGATCGTTAAAGTGGGCAATCAGATGCCGGAAATAAGCATTGCGAGCAGTCTGAATCTGCGAAGACAACTTGCTACGATTTACAAGTTCATTCTTGAATACTGGCGCACCATAATATATGTCATTACTTACGTGTGTCAGCAATACATTGAATGACTTTTTGCCCGGAATATCAAATAGCTGCCCCTTAAAATACCAATCTATCTGATCCTGTGGGTTGTGGATACTATTCTGGAGATAGTGGTTTAGGAGTGACTCCTGATGAGACTGGATGTTCAGGAGCTCCTTATGTGCAATTTTGTCGTCTTTTGATATGTTCTCCCGGGTCTTCTTGGTTTTTTCAATTTCCCGGACAAGCTCCTTGATTACCTTGACATTCTTGAAATAACCATATACAACCGGTGCATCAGAATGGTTTGAAGACACAATTCTGACATCCTCAGATTCTATTCTTTCGTTGAACACTATATTGATATAGCCATCCACATCGCCCTGATACTCAAAGTTTATCTCCGGCTCCTGAGTCAGTACATATTCAAAGACCCTCGGTGTACCTGTATCGTAATAGTGGTACTTGGCAAACAGTGGTGACAGGTTGAAATATTTTTTCAACCGGCCAACAAGATCTCTGATTTCTCCGATTTGGTCACCAGCCAACAACAGCTCGGACTGTATGTCAACATCAGTAGTCTCGGATAGTACGATGCGGCGCTCATACTTTCGGAAAAGAAGCACTCTTGTATCAAATAGTTTCTCAATTACCAGTTTCGGATTTTCAATGCCAACACACGTTCTGGCATAACTAATCCAGAAACTGTCATCAAGAACAGCCCCCTTTGATGCGAAGATATTCAGAAGACCTATTGACTTGACCAGCCTGACTGCATCAATAGCTACTTCTCCTTCAAGTGTATTTTCAACTCGTTCAATAGCGTTTTTTATCGCTGACCACTGCCCGTTGTCCGGGTTATACTTGGAACTCAGGTAAGAATAGTAGTTGAACAAGAGGTAATCATACAAATTGGAGAGACTGAAGAACGGATTGACCCTGAAATCAATATTCCTCAGGCTAAGGTATCCCGTCGAGTCCAGAAACGAAAACAGAGAGCGTTCATTCTGCCCGTATCGTTGCATGGATAACGCAACCACGCTAGCAGAAAAGAGATCGAGGGGAAAAAGTTGAACACTTAACGAGCTGGTCGTCTCCTTGCCGATATTGAAGCATCCCGACTGTTCAAAGAGCTCTGTTGTGAAACGAATAGCCTTTTTATCAGGTTTAAAACCTTGTTCCCGGCTCAACTTTTGCCCCGCGAGAAGTAAAAGTTGTTCAACAGGCTCGTTAAACGTAATTTCTCTGAATCGCCCTTTAACCTTTGACCACTCCAGTCTCTGTGCATTATTCAGAGAGAAGGCATACGCATCGAAGTTCTGGTGCAGGGTTGTTACAAGGATGATATTATGTCTGGGATCATTGATAAACTCGGCGAACTGCTGTATAAAGTAAAGTTCCTTCTCAGATGCATTCCTGGCAGCATACTCAAGAAACTTCCCAAACTCATCCACTAATATGACCAATAGTGGACTTTTCGGCCCAATCTGATGGTAAATATGAAAGAATTCTGCAAAGAGCTCTTCATTGGTAAAATCGGTTTTGCCCTGGAGGAGCTTCTCTCCCAGATAAGATCGCAAAGAGACGTACTCACCAACAAAACCAAGCACCTTTACCTTCATGGATAAAAAGCTACCTGTATCAAAGTGCTTTTTCTTTTTCTGCAAATCCTGGGAAAGTGCCCACAAAAAAGAAGATTTACCTGTCCCGTATGAACCAATTATGTTGAATGAGCGTACTCCACTATCGAAATCACCGACCAGCTGCTCAACAATCCGACAGGCGTTGGGGGTAGGTATATAATCGAGTTCGCGGTTCTCGTCCCGAAGAATATTGACTGAAAGATTATTCTTTGCCTGCATAATACGCCTTGAGGATAGTTTCCGCCTTGGGTTTCTTCTTGAACTGCAACTCTCTGACACCCGAGTCATCCCGATAGACAAGGTACGGGTATTTGGCACAGAGGCCTTCAATTTTACTCATGATACCTGTCCGGTTCATGGCAAAGATAGCTCCGATACTATTATAGTCCCTCTCCAGCATATCCAAGCTGACAGATGATCCGATACTATCATCAGACAGTAATATGTAAAGAACCAAATCGTCGGGGATACCAACTCTCTCACTGTCCTCGATAACATACTGTGTTGGCAGTTTATCCCGGGTTATGGTTTTAACCATTCCTAGTTCCGGAAAAACACCAGAGACAACATCCTCCCTGTCCTTGATTGTTTCTGTACCTATATACAGTTTGACAAAAACATCAAAGTCGGAGCTGATTGTGTTCTTGTTAAAGGTGAATGGCATCTCCGACTCTGACTTCAATTGAACGAACCGGACGAAGTTGTCTTTGGAAAACTCCATTCTCTCTTTTCGCATCTCGTTAAAAATCAGAGAATAGGTAGTGGCATACCCTTTTTTCACAAGATTATAGTGTAGAAGCCACAAACTCGCATCGTCTTCGAGGTATGGATCAAATCCTTTGGCACTGAACATCGAATGCGCGAAGGGTGTCAACTTGTCATCGGAGTCAAGCAGGTCGAAAGCCCGCATCCAGAACCGGATGGAATTGACCATATTCTTGCCAACCCCAAGGAATACAACTGCATCACTCTCTGAGAACGACTTTCCGGAATTGACAAAGTCATAACCTTTCTTCAGCCACAGATGCCTGCACTGAAAACTTTCATGACCAGAGAATGTTGGACGAATGTGAACCATCGGCTTTCAAAATTGCATTGCAAAATTAAACAAATTGTATTCAAAATTGCAAATTTATTTTTAAACATTTTAAAAATTTTTTTCCAAAACTGTTTCATCTGCACGTTAAAGCCTGTGATAAAAGACTTCGTCGCTAAACAGGAGTTGCGCTACAATCAATCTTCAAGGAAAAAATATATAAATAATTCATTATCAATATTTTATTTATTAAAATATATCCCTTCTCACTTAGTCCCTACCAACCCAAATCATTTTCGCCCCCATTAATTCACGAAACATAGTCATTTTCGCCCCTAAAAAATGACGTTTTTAACCTTTTTTCGCCTATAAAAAATGACAAAAACACCGCCCTGCTTGCTTTAGTCCGTTTTTGATAAGCCGGAAGGCTGAAAACCACGCAGGCGCGCACGAACCCGTACGCGCCCGCATGAAAGGCCGGACACAATATTTAAGGCGCTTAATATGCCTTGGCGAACAGCACCCTTTTCTCGCTCGGCTTGCCGGTCAGGATACGGGCACCGGGCTCTTCATCCCAACCGAGCGGAATACAGCGTATGGTAGCTTTGGTTTGTTCCTTGATGGCCACCTCGGTTTCGGTGGTTCCGTCCCAGTGTGCATATACGAACCCGCCCTTGTTTTCGAGGATATCCACGAATTCGGCCCAGGTATCGGCTTTGGTGATATGCTCGTCGCGATGCTGTCTGGCGCGCTCGAACATATTCTGCTGAATTTCATCGAGCAGAGCTGCCACGTGGTCGGCAATGGTATCGAGCGGCACGCTTGATTTTTCTTTGGTGTCTCGGCGGGCCACTTCCACCTGATTGGCAGCAATATCGCGCTGACCGAGTCCCAGGCGCACCGGAATACCGATCATTTCATATTCGGCAAACTTGAAACCGGGGCGGTTCTGATCGTCGTTGTCAATTTTCACGCGGATTCCTTTGGCGCGCAGTTCACCGGCAATTTTCGTGGCAACCTCGGTCAGTTCCGGCGACGGTTTGGGGATCGGCACGATGACTACCTGTACTGGTGCCAGTTTTGGAGGAATTATCAGTCCGTCATCGTCGGAATGTGTCATAATCAGGCCGCCGACAAGTCGGGTAGATACGCCCCAGGAGGTGGCATACACGTATTCCTGCCGGTTTTCCCTGTTCAGAAACTGCACATCGAAAGCTTTGGCGAAATTTTGTCCGAGGTAGTGTGAAGTGCCTGCCTGCAGGGCTTTTCCGTCCTGCATAAGCGCTTCAATACAATAGGTATCGTCGGCGCCTGCAAAGCGTTCGTTGGCGGTTTTCACTCCTTTGATTACCGGCATAGCCATCCATTCTTCGGCGAAGCGGGCGTATATATCGAGAATCATCAGCGTTTCTTCCACGGCCTCCTCCTTGCTGGCGTGAGCGGTGTCAACGACTAATACATCTGCCCCCGCTGCAATTAGCGCCTTAGCTTTCTTTTCTACATCCCCATTAATTCCAACC